>NKPV01000101.1 GCA_002254605.1 Armatimonadetes bacterium JP3_11 | reverse complement strand
GATGTTCACTGGTCTGGTGGGATGATCGGCTACTTCCCGACCTATAGCTTGGGCAATCTGTATGCGGCGCAGCTGTTTGAGGCGGCGGAACGCGATTTAGGCGACTTGCATGCTCAGTTCCGAGCAGGGGAGTTCACGCCGCTGCTGGAGTGGCTCCGTGACAAGGTGCACCAGCAAGGGCAGCGCTACCCCGCAAAGCAGCTCATTGAACAAGTGACGGGCGAGCCGCCCAGTGCGCAACCCCTGCTGCGCTATTTCGAACGGAAATTCACGCCCCTGTACGGATTGTGAGGGCGCTGCGTGTGGGAACATCGTGTATAATATGGGTTGGGAGGAAATAGCGTTAGAGGCTCCTTTCCGGGCGACTTTCCTCTCCAACCCCACCACACACGGGAGGCGCGGAGACCCCGCCCGCGCCTCCTGAATATGTGGCGTAGTCCTATGACTCTTCGCACCCTTACAAGGTTCCCCAAAGCGCCTCAAGAGGGGTAAAATTCGGTTTGGACACTACCTTGTAGGGCATGGATGGAATTGGAATCGACTACCCTGTGTTTGAAAAGGTGCAGTTGGGGCAGGCACGCTATGGCGTCGGCTTGATGGCAGGTACTTCGCTGGACGGTATCGACGCCGCGCTGGTATGTATCCGGGGCATGGGCGACTCAATGGAGGTAGAAACGATTGCGACTCACCATAGCGCCTATACCGCCGAAGAACGGTTCGGGCTGCTGCGCCTGATACGCGAGGGGAGCTTAGCGGACCTGTGCGCATGGGACGCCTATCTTGGGGAACGATTCGCTCAAGCAGCACAGGAACTCCTTGCCCATGCAGGAAATCCCCCGTTGGAACTGGTGGGTTCGCACGGGCAGACCGTGTGGCATGCGCCTTATGCAACCCTTTTTGACCAATCGGCGCCGAACACGATACAAATAGGGCAGCCCGATGTCATCGCGGCGCGTTTGGGGGTTCCTGTGATTGCCGATTTTCGCACGCGCGATATGGCATATGGGGGGCAGGGCGCGCCCCTTGTGCCGATTGTGGATTGGCTGCTACTGCGCAGCGCAACAGAGCATCGGGTCGCGCTCAACTTGGGCGGTATGGCGAATATTACCGTATTGCCTGCTGGAGGGGCACCAGAGACGATGCTGGCGTTTGACACCGGTCCTGCCAATGCGCTCATTGACCTCGCAGTGCAGCGGGGCACAGACGGCGCACAGACCTATGATCCCGACGGCGCATTGGCAGAGGCGGGAGCGGTTCATACGCCCTTGCTGAATTGGTTAATGGCGCATCCGTATCTGCAGCAGCCGCCGCCGAAGTCTACCGGGCGTGAGGTGTTCGGTGAGCTGCTGCTGAACAGAATTCAGGCGCAGTTTGGCGCACTTCCGTTGCCTGATTTGGTAGCTACCCTAACTGAGTTTACGGCGGCTTCGGTCGCCGATGCGTTGCAGCGGTTCATATTGCCCCAGTATCCTATTGCACGGGTGATTGTGTCGGGTGGCGGTGTGCATAATCGTTCGCTGCACGGGCGGCTAAGGGAGCGTTTGCCTGACATCGTATTTGAATCGTCGGCAGAGTATGGGATAGACCCCGATTTCAAGGAGGCGGTGGCTTTCGCGGTCTTAGCAGACCGCTTTGTGCAGGGGTTACCGGCGACTTATCCGAATACCACAGGCGTGCGCCAGCCCACCTTGGCGGGCAAGCTGGCGCTTCCGTGATTCTTGGGGTTATCGTTTCGGGCGGAACTGCGGTTTTGGGATATCCTCTTCCGCAGGCGCCGTTTTTTCGGGTCTGGCGGGATGGTCGGGGCGTCGGTCGCCGCGGGGTGGGGCAGGGCGTCGGTCGCCGCGAGGCGCATTGCTGCTCACAGGTGTCGCCACTGCGCTTACTGCGTCAAGTTCGGTAGGCTGTTCCAGACCGCGCGTGGTGAGGTTGATGCGTCCCATATGGTCGATCTCCTTCACCCGCACGCGCAGCGTGTCGCCCACTTTCACGACCTCGTCGGGACGGTTTACGCGCTTATCGGTTAGGTCGCGCAGGTCTACCAAGCCCTCTTTGCCAGGAAGCACCTCCACAAAGGCACCGCGGGACATCAGGCGCGTCACGCGTCCCGTGTAGACCTCACCGACGGCAACTTCTTTGGTGAGTGCTTCGATCATCTGGCGTGCGCGTTCACCCGATTCGCCATCCGGCGCAGCGATGTAGATTTTGCCCGTCTGCTCGATTTGGATTTGAGCCCCTGTCTCGGCGGTGATTTTCTTGACGGTCTTGCCGCCAGGTCCAATCACTTCGCCGATCTTGTCGGGGTTGATCTCCATCACGAAGATACGCGGTGCACGCGGCGAGACCTCGGGGCGCGGCGCGGGAATCACCTCCAGCATCTTCTGCAAGATAAACAGCCGCGATTCGCGCGCACGCTGTAGCGTCTCCGCGATAATCTTATGGGGCAAGCCAGGGATCTTCAAATCCAGCTGGATGGCAGTGATGCCGTTTTCTGTCCCTGCGACCTTGAAGTCCATATCGCCTGTGGCGTCTTCCATGCCCTGAATGTCGGTCAGAAGGACATAGCGATCTTCGCTTTCGTACACCAGTCCGGTCGCGATGCCCGCCACCGGCGCTTTGATGGGCACGCCAGCATCCATCAGCGCGAGTGTACTGCCACAGGTGCTTGCCATCGAGGTGGAGCCGTTCGATTCCAGCACCTCCGAATAGAGGAGGATGGCGTAGGGGAACTCCTCTTCGGGTGGGATCATTCGCTGCAGAGCGCGTTCGGCGAGCATGCCGTGTCCGACCTCGCGTCTGCCGGCACCGCGCAGGGGGCGCACCTCGCCCACACTGAACGGGGGGAAGTTGTAGAAGTGCATGTAGCGTTTGGTCTCTTCCTCACTGAGCGCGTCAAGAATCTGCGCCTCCTGCAGGGCGCCCAGCGTACAGGTTGTGAGCACCTGCGTTTGTCCGCGTTGGAACAGACCGCTCCCATGGGTACGGGGTAAGAGACCGACGGCGCATGCGATTTCGCGGATCTCGTGCGGCGCGCGCCCGTCGGGACGCTTGCCTTCTTCCAGAATCAGCTTGCGGACGGTCTCTTTAATGACCTCATCGACCGCCATGCTGAGTTCCAGTTCCCGTCCTTCGTACGGTGGAGGCGATTCAGGGTCGGGTGGCGTGTTCATCTGCAGGACGATTTCGTCCTTGAGCTGGCTCAATCCTGCCTCACGCGCGAGTTTGTCTGGGTTTTGGATAGCGTCTTTGAGCGAATCGCCTGCGAAGGCTTTCACCGCCTCTTTGATTTCGGTAGGCACCAGGTAGAGCGGTACTTCTGCCTTCGTCTTGCCCGCTTTCGCACGCAGATCCTCAATCAAGGCGATGATCTTCTGGTTTTCCTGATGCGCCAGTTCAATCGCCTGCAGCATTATCTCTTCGGGCAGCTGGTTGGCGTCGGCTTCAATCATCATCACATGGTCGGGGCGACTGGCGACGACTAACTCCAAATCGGAGCGCTCGGACAAGGCGCTATTCGGGTTCAAGATAAGTTCGCCATCCACATAGCCCACGCGCACCGCCCCGAGGGGACCGTTCCAGGGGATGTCGGAAATCGTGAGGGCTGCGGATGCGCCGACGATGCCCAGCACCGCTGGAGGATGGTCAAAGTCCACCGAGAGGGGCATCACGATGACTTGCACCTCATTGCGCATACCCTTGGGGAAGAGGGGGCGAATAGAGCGGTCTACCAATCGCCCTTGTACAATCGATTCGTCGGACGGGCGTCCGCCACGCTTGACGAAACCGCCCGGAATTTTCCCTACGGCGTACTTGCGCTCTTCATAGTCCACAATCAAGGGGAAAAAGTCGATATCGGCGCGTGCTTTTTGGCTCATGGTCGCGGTCACTAAGACCACCGTATCGCCATAGCGTACAACCACCGCGGCATTCGCCTGATTCGCAAAAGCGCCAGTCTCCAGCGACAAAATATCTCCGCCGATTTCGGCGGATACGACAATCGGTTCTCGCATAGGAATTTTGCCTCCTCGTTATCGCTGCGAGCGGATGCCCAGCTTCTCTACCAGTTCGCGGTAGCGCTGAATGTCTTGCTTTGCCAGATAGTTCAGTAGCTGGCGTCGTTGTCCGACCAGTTTCACCAGCCCGTAGCGGGAGTGATAGTCTTTTCGGTGTATCTTCAGATGTTCGGTCAAATAGTTGATGCGCGCGGTCAGCAGTGCTATCTGCACTTCGGGCGACCCGGTGTCGCCTTCGTGGCGCTTGTACTCATTGATAATCGCCTGTTTCTGTTCGGGCGTCAGCATAGTGTGTTTCCTCCGTACCTCCTCTGATAAGATACGCTCAGGAGCGACGCCGCTTCACGAAACCGCCGTAAGCGGCTTGGTGAAACAGCCTTCGCTCCCGTGAGCGCACAGTCTATTATACCTAATAACGATTCACAGAACCTCAATTGCCCGAAGCCATAGCATCCCGGTCTGATCAAGACGCACTTCCACATGTCCCAGTCGCCAGAGCTCCAGCATCGCCAGAAACGAGACCAGCAGGTCTAACACATCGAGCGCGTCATCGGCGAAGGCATCAAAGGGAAGGGGATCTGCGGACTGGCTCAACCGTTCACGGATTTCGATCATTCGTGCATGGATCGAGAAGTAGCGTCGGTGGGGGATGGCTGTGGCTGGGGGCAAGCGTCGCTCTAACACGCGTTTGAAAGCAAGCCAGAGTTGGTCGGGGAGTTCCGCGCCGAATTCGGGGGGCAGCTCGTAGTCGTCGGGGTCTACGGCGCCGCCTCGAAAGAACAGTAGCATGCGCTCCCCCTCACGCTGGCGCAACCATTCCAGCGCGGGAAGGTACGATTTGGGGAGATGAGCCGGTTCGAGCCACTCGGCGTCCTCTTCTTGTGAAGTTTCAGATTCTGGGGCGAGCAGGCGCTGCGCTTTGCGCTCGGTCAGATACGCCACCGTGGCAAGGGCGTCGGCGGCTTCGTCCATATCGCCTGCCTCGCGCCAATAATCGTAGCATGCCTTTGCCACAGGCGCGAGGTCAATCTCCACAAGGTCGAGCTTGTGCTTGCGTATCAGGTGCGCCAGCCAGCCCAACGAGCCGAAGCCGAGCGGCAACTGCAACGGCACGCGCGGCGGCGACCATTCTGGTGAACCGATGTGAAAACGACGCATCGTCGAACCCGATCGATTGTACCTCTTCAGCTCTGTGGAACCACTTCTCGCGCCTACGAAGGCGGTACAATTATGGATATGCGTCCGTCTTTGCCCAAAGTGAGGCTCGACCATCTGCAACGCTTGCTCACACCGCTTGGCATCTGGCAACACACGCGTTACGCAGAGCCGTGGGTGGAGCATGGGTTCTCCATCGATGACCAGGCGCGTGGACTAATTGTTGGCGCGTGGCTTTATCGGCTCGCGCCACACGCGCCCAATTGGCTTGTGTTGGGCGATAGCGAGTTCCCTGCGCAACTGATCGAGGTCTGCTTGCGCTATATTGAGCAGGCGCAGTTGGAGAACGGACGGTTCCATAATTTTCGGGATGCGGAAGGCAACTGGGTGGATGAGGTCGGCAGCGAGGATTCGCACGGGCGCACGGTCTGGGGGCTGCTGACGCTGACCCAGTTGTTGCCTGACACCGAATGGGCGCATCGAGCACAGCATCTGTTGGAGGGCGCGTTGCAACACGCTCGCACCCTGCGGTCACCTCGTGCGCTGGCGTTTATGGCGCTTGCCGAGAACCACACCACGCGCCTGCTCCACTACGGGCGTGAGCTGGCGCAACTGTACGAAGCGATGCGCGAGCCAGACTGGCGCTGGTTTGAGAACTTTCTCACCTACGAGAATCCGCGCCTTCCGCAAGGGCTACTGCTTTGCGGCGTGCGCACCCGGACGCCTTCATGGGTCAAGTTCGCCCGTGAAGCGTTCGAGTTTCTCGCGCAGGTTACCTTCGCGGAGACTGGCTACTTCAACCCGGTCGGGACAGAAGGCTGGTATGTACGGGGCAGGACACGCGCCGTGTTCGACCAGCAGCCTGTGTGTGCGGGAGCGACCGTAGAGGCGTTTCTGGACGCTTGGCAGGCGTTTGACCAATACAAGCCGTTTTTGCAATATGCCGAACGCGCTCTGATGTGGTATCACGGCGATAATATCAATCAGATTGCCCTGTACGACCCCGAAACAGGGTTAGTTTATGACGGACTGAACCCACTTGGCGTGAACCTCAATCGGGGTGCAGAATCGGTGTTGAGCTATCTGCTGGCGCGTATCAAGTGGGAACTGTATACGCAGAGTTAGCAGGGTCGGGAATCGCCAGTTGCGCGATAGTGAGGGGCTCTAACAGGCTACTCTCGCCCCGACCGCTCAAGTTCTTGCAGGCGTCTCTGAAGTTTCGCCATCCGCGCCTGAAGCCACAACAGGTACGCGAAGATTCCAGCCCACACGATGAGAATGCTGATACTCAAAGCGGTCTGCCAGTTCATCGATTCTCGCCTCCAGCGTGAAGGTTGCCATGCGCAGCCGATAAAGCCCGAACGCCAGCAGCCCGTAGGTTGCAAATCCCAGGTAGATGCCCGTGCGATAGAACCAGTCGAGGGCATCCTTACTCGCCATCACATTGCTGGGATGGAGCGAGACCTCCTGGAACATCGGTAAGCGAGGCAGTATAAACACGAGCAACGGTACGGTGAGCGCCGCGAAAACGGTGTAGCCTGAGCTCACGGCGGCGCGCCGTCGGTCGTCCTCAACTGAGCTGCGTAGCGCGAAGTAGGCGGCGTAAATCATCAGTTGCAGTAGGAAACTTGTTTGACGCGGATCCCAATGCCACGGCTTGCCCCACTGCATCGACGCAAAGACCATCCCCGTCAGGAGCGTGATGACGCCCAGGGTCATCCCGACTTCGTTTGCGGCGGCAGCGCGGGCGTCATCCAGCGATTCACGCCGACGCAAATAGCGCCACCCGAAGAACCCCCCCACCAGAAAACAGAGCGTGCAGGTAATCGCCGCGGGCACATGAAACATCACAATCCGTGCGGAGCCGGGGTCGCGGAAGTTTTGGGCAGGCGGTACCCAATAAAACGCAACCCATGTCAGGGCGACCATCCCCAATCCCGCGAGCCAGAACGCAACGCGCATAGCAACAAATTGTACCCGATACACTTTTGGCTGGTTCAAGGGGGTACAATAAGCAAGACAGGAGGCGAACTTTATGCTCACAGGGAAGAAGGGCGTCATTTTCGGGGTTGCAAACCAACACAGTCTGGCGTGGAAGATTGCGCAACGCTGTGCGGCGCACGGCGCAAGCCTGGCGATTGCCTATCAGAACGACCGTTTTGAGGAGAAGGTGAGTGCGCTCGCTCGCGAGCTGCCTGACGCTTTTACCCTCCAGTGCGACTTGAACAACGACGCGGAGATCCAGCAGGTTGTGGAGACCTTGCAGGCGCGCTGGGGACATGTTGATTTTATGGCGCACTGCGTGGCGTACGCGCTGCGGGAGGAGCTGATGGGACGGTATCTGGACACTTCGCGCGAGGGGTTCAAAATCGCGCTGGAGACCAGCGTGTATACCTTCGTGGCGGCGACGCGCCATCTGGAGCCTATCTTGCGCAACGGGGCATCGATTTTAACGCTGACCTATTTAGGAAGCGAGCGGGTGGTGCCTGGCTATAATGTGATGGGGGTGGCGAAAGCGGCGCTGGAGGCGAGCGTGCGGTATTTAGCCTACGAGCTGGGGGAGCGACAGATACGGGTGAACGCGCTTTCGCCAGGACCCGTCAGTACGCTGGCAGCGCGCGGGATACGCGGGTTTACCTCGATGATGGAGTATGTGCGTCATCACGCGCCGTTCAAACGCGATACCGACCCCAACGAGGTAGGCGATACTGCGGTGTTTCTGTTCAGCGATATGGGACGCGGCGTCACGGGCGAAGTGATCTACATCGACGCAGG
>NKPV01000149.1 GCA_002254605.1 Armatimonadetes bacterium JP3_11 | reverse complement strand
TTAGGGGCACATCGGTTTGCGCGGGTCGACTACGGGCGATTCGCAGGGCATGTCGATTCCCCCACGAATGCGTTTGCCCGGCATGAACTGCGCATGTCCATCGCAGTACACGATATTCACCCCGCCATCCGTGTGCCGATATTTACACTCGCCGAAGTTGCCCTCGGCGCCCCAATAGCCGTTGGCGCACTTCAAACGATGCATACCCCACTGGGGATGTTCACCCCGAATCGGCAGCCGCGGACCGTCGTGATTGCCCCAATTGTGGAACCAACCGCCCAACGCGCTGTCGGCGATGAGCGCAATCTGCGTCAGCTCCGCCTGAAAACTCGAGAGACGCGCGAAGGTCGGGTTGCCCAGCCCCTGAATCTCCACCCCGCGAAAGATATACTCGTTGTAGCCCAAGTTCACAATGTAGTTATCTTCGGGTGGTCCTCCCTGAAATAACGGGGGGGAGGTGGGACCATTGGAGCAGCGGAAGACCTCCTTGTTCTTCAGATAGGGCATCAGCAGTGGCGCCCACAGGAAGTGACTATAGCGCTGGTACAACGGGTTGCGCAAATAATCGTTGTTCACATAGAACCAGAGCGTCAGGAAGGTCTCGTCGTAGTCTTGCGCGTAGGCTTGCGTGGCGATGGCAAGTTGGCGACAGTTGGAGAGGCACTGGGTCTGCCGCGCCTTCTCACGCGCCTGCGCGAACACCGGGAACAGAATCGCCGCCAGAATCGCAATAATGGCGATGACTACTAATAGCTCAATCAGAGTAAACGCTCGCTTCTGCATTTTACACCTCCGCATGATAACTATAAATATGCTTGATGAATGGATTTCCCTGCCTGTTTTGTTTTTTTATATGATTTGCTAAGCGGCGCCAGTGAACTCTTACCATTGTGGTCGGACTGGCTTCTTTGTCAGGACGGCTGGGGTGCCGTCGTATTCAAGGGAGGAATTGGGGAGCTCTGTTAGAGATAAGGGTTGGTCGCTTTTTCGACGCCTACGGTGGTGTCGGGTCCGTGTCCGGGGTGCAGGATGGTGTCGTTGGGCAAGGTGAGGACGCGCGTGTGCAGGTGTTCGCGCAGGGTTACGAAATCGGCGTAGGGGATGTCGGTGCGTCCGACGCTGCCAGCAAAGATGGCGTCGCCGCAGAATAAATGCATCGGTTGCGTGTTCTTCAGCAGAAAGCCGATATGGTCGGGTGCATGTCCCCGCAATGCGAGGACTTCAAACTGCAGCGCGCCGACCGTGAACTGGTCGCCTTCCCTGAGAAATCGGTCGGGAGACGGGACAGGCTCGGTCGGGGGGAGGTTCAGGTAGATGGGATGCTCGTGGGCATGCCGCGCCCAGAGTTCCCACTCATCGCGGGCAATCCAGAACGGCGCGTGGGTGTACTGTTGCAATGCGTGGACGCCCACCACATGGTCGAAGTGCCCGTGCGTCGCCAACAAAGCAACAACATGGGGGTCTCCCAGCGCGTGCAGGCGTTCTCTAATTCGCTCAGGTTCCAGCCCGGGGTCAATCACAGCGGTCTCGCGCGTGGTGCGACACTGCACAATATAGCAGTTTGCCTGCAACACGCCCAGAGGGAGTTTTTCGATATGCACCATCAGGGCATGTAGGTGACGATGGCGGTCAGTGCGAACATCGTAACGGCTAAAATCAGAGTCAGGCGCGACAGGTTATCCTCAAAACCGGGCTTCGCCTTGCCGAACATACTGTCTGAGGCGCCAGGGCTGAAAATGCCTTCCGAACGCGAGGTCTGGATGGCGACCAGCCCGATAAATGCCGCCATAATCAACATATCTACCCATGTCAGGATGATTTTCAAGATCTCCATTGTCGCTCCTCGTCGTAAAAGTCGATGTTTTGGATGCGCTCGCGGATTTCGTCGACAGGCTCCTCCAGCGAGCGCGTGACTTCCTCGCCTGCTTTTTTGAATTCGCGCATCGCTTGCCCGACCGAGCGCGCGATCTCCGGCAGCTTGCGCGGTCCGAAGATGAGCAGCGCGATTACAAACAGCGCCATGATTTCGGTAAACCCGATGCTTCCGAACATAGTCTCCCTGCCGTGGTGCACGGCAACCCTATTATACCTCTAAAACCCTACCCATTCGAAATAGGCTTTGACCCATCCTGCTAATGCGTCGCCGAAGAGCATCGTCGCCAACGCACCGACCGCCAGAAACGGTCCGAACGGCAGCATGGTGGGCGTCTCCTCGAACGACTCGTCGACGATTTCCTCGTCGGGCTGCCCTAATGAGGCGTAAACGCGCTGTTGCGCGCGGCGCGGTAGCAAGGTAATCAGCGCATCGACCCACAGTGTATATAACGCGCACGAGAGCACCAGGCTCCCTATCGGCTCTGGAGGGATTTGCGCTTCGTCGCTTGTCTGTTCGTCGGGAGTTGGGGCTGCTGTACGACGGCGCAGGAGCGTCCACAGTCCGCCCAGAATCGCGCCGGTTGCGATGGCGATGGCGAAAGCGACCAGCATGCCCGGCGTGAGCAACAGCGCACCCATCCCGCGCACCAGTTTGATATCGCCATGCCCCATCGCGTCTTTGCGGAAGCCGATCCGCCCCAGTATCGCAATGAGACTGAACAGCCCCGCGCCGATGAGCGCCCCCAGCGCGGCGTTGCGCAGGTTCAGCACCCCCAGCGTCGTCCAGTCCCAATCGGTTGGCGCGCCTTTAAGCAAGCCCGCGTGCAGCAACCCCAAAATCAGCAGAGCAACATTCAACTCATCGGGGATAATGTAGTGCTGGAGATCAATAAAAAAGATGGCGATGAGCACCGACGCCGCCAGCGCATAGAACACAAACCGCAACGGCGATTCGCCCACGATGAGCCACTGATACCACAGCCATGCCCAGAGCGCTGCGTTCCACAGCTCCACCCAGAAGTAGTGAATCGGGATGGCAGCACGGCAGTAGCGGCACTTCCCGCCTTGAAAGAGATAACTCAGGAGCGGCACAAGGTCGCGCACGCCCAGCCGACGCCCACACGCAGGACAGTGCGATGGGGGAAACGCTATCGAGAGGTTTCGGGGCAGACGGTAGATCAGCACATTTAAGAAGCTACCTACCGCCGCCCCGAACGCGACACCGAACACGATGCTCCACGCAGGAAGCATTAACTCTGGTTCTGGCTGAGGTTCGAGATAACCTCAATCATTGGCAGGAACATCGAGATGACGATGAAGCCGACGATGAAGCCCAATAGCACAATCATCACAGGCTCAATCGCGGCGGTGAGGCTGGCGATGGTCATCTCCACCTCGTTCTCGTAGAAGTCGGCGATTTTGTTGAGCATGTGATCCAGCGAGCCCGACTCCTCGCCGACGCTGACCATATGCACCACCATTGGCGGGAACATTTTGCTGCGCTGGAGTGGGTCGGCGATTTTTTCACCCTCGCGGATGCGGGCGCGCGATTCGATAACCGCATCCGACACGACCGAGTTGCCCACCACGCCTGCGACGGTCTCCATCGCCTGCAGGATAGGCACGCCTGAAGCGAGCAGCGTGCCCATCGTGCGGCTGAATCGCGCCATCACGATTTTGTGGTGGAGCGGTCCAAACACGGGGATACGCAGTTTCACACGGTCGGCAACGCGCCTGCCCACGCGCGTACTCACGAAGAGTTTGTACGCAACAAGGATGGCAACGACTGCAATGATTACCACATACCAGCGTTGGGTGAAGAGCGCACTCAGATCAATCAGGAACTGTGTGGGCGCGGGCATCTCCTTGATGCCCAGCTCTTTGAACAGGCTGGCGAACTGCGGCACAAGCCACGACACCAAGAAAATCACGATGCCGATCGCCGCCAGCAGCACAATGATGGGGTAAGTCAGCGCGGAGCGGATTTTGCGCCGCAGTTCCACATCTTTCTCCAAGAAGGCGGCGATACGCTGAAGCGACTCTTCCAGCACGCCGCCGACCTCGCCCGCGCGAATCAGACCGATGATGAGTTGGCTGAACGCTTTCGGGTGACGCGCCATCGAGCGCGAAAGGCTCTCGCCCGATTCGACGCGGGCGGAGAGATCCATCAAGATCTTGCGCAGGCGTGCGTTGTTGGTCTGTGCCTGTAGCACATCGAGGCAGCGAATGAGCGACACACCAGCATCGAGCATCGTGGAGAACTGGCGGGCGAAGATGGCGAGGTCGCTCAGCTTCACACGCCCATAGCCCCCCGCCGGCACGCGCGGCGCTTTGCGGTCTTCAGTAATCTCGATGACTTGCAGCCCTTCCGCCTGCAGGCGTTTCTTTAGCTCTTCGGCGTTAGGCGCTTCGACCTTCCCCGAACGGGTCTGTCCGTTAGCGTCTCGGATTGTGTAGTTGAAATACGGCATAACCGTGTCGCCTCCTGAATCTTAGCGTCCGCGTGGGGGCGGTGGGGTCCCTGGTCCGCCGGGCACGCCTCCTGTCGGCGCAATCATCTTGCGCAGCTCGTCGGGGTTAATCGCCCGTGACATCGCCTCTTCGTAGGTCACCCAGCCCCTTACATACAGGTCACGCAGCGACTGATCCATCGTCTGCATGCCCAACTGTCCACTGGTCTGGATCATCGTGTGGATCTGGTGCGTCTTGTTCTCGCGGATGAGGTTCCGAATCGCGGGTGTGGCGATCATCACCTCGACGGCAGGCACACGCCCCGGCTGACCTGCTCGCGGAAGCAACTG
>NKPV01000050.1 GCA_002254605.1 Armatimonadetes bacterium JP3_11 | reverse complement strand
GCCCTGTGCGCACCTCGCTCGCCAGCCTGCCCGCAGGCGTGTAGGTGTATGCCGTCACATCCCCACTCGGACGCTCCACGCTCTGAACCACACGACCCAATAAGTCATAACCGTATACTAACGCCTGATGCGCTGCGTGCCGTCAGTGCCTTTGCGACGCAGGCGAGGATATTCCCCTCCCTCGCAGAAAGGCTCCCAACCGTGATCCCAAAGCTGCCACCTGAACGAGTTCATTCAGCTCCAGGCACCCCCTCCACAGCGATTATATCATAGTGGAGCTAGGATACGGTAAATCACGCAACTCCACCTCAAACAACCTCCACAGCGATTATATCATAGTGGAGCTATCCCGATGGGTCACGCACTATCCCCATAAACAGAATAACACCCGAACTACGATCCGAAATCACGAACAGGAACGGACGATCCACGACAAACGGAGTAAGTGATCGCGTCACTGCTATCGTAACAGCGGCTGCCTCTGTGCCCCGCTCATCTACCCGCACACGACCCACCTGCTTGAACAGGTCAATATAACCCGCGTCCTCATCTGCTAAAATCCGTGGAAACCCGCCCAACGCAAACGCTCGCCGAATGCCCAGCTCTTTGAGGGCAGGGATCAAGTCATACTCACTCTTCACCTCAAAACGGGGCATCACTACCTGCACCTGCTGCGCCTTCATCTGACCCAGCCATTCCTCCCAACGCGCCGCATCCAACTCCGACACCAACTCCTCCACGCTCAGACCCGAACGCGGCAACACCACATAGCAGACCCAGTCGCCCCCGCGATACGGCAAACCTACAATCTCACACAACTCCGTCTTCACATACGGAACCCCCTTCAACTCCGCCTGCATCCCCGACACTTTCACCACCTTGCCACTCTCCAGGCTGAACTCCAGAGGCTCCTCCAACACCTGGAACGGCTGTGCCCACAACGCCTGCAAATACAACGCATTCGCTATCGCTAGTATCGCGCACTCCATCTCATCTGGAACCACTACTTCGGGCACAAACCCCTGCGTCTTCTGCTTCGCCCAATCGTTGATCCGACGCGCCGCCTCCACTGGATTGCCGAAATCGACCCGATACGCCTCTAACGCATAAAACGCCTTGCCCACCCGCTCAAAATCGGGATGCAGACGACTTGACGGGTTGATCCAGATGGAGTTCGCCAGCACCAGTCGGCTCTCTGCCTGCCAGCGACGCAAACGCTGCTGAATGTCTAAATGGAACTGGTTGATCGCCTCCAGCGAAGCGTGCTGAAAGCCCAGCGCGTGAGCAATCTCGTCGTAGGTCTTGCCTTCTGCACCGTTCAAAAAGAGGGTTAGCACGAACTGCACGCCCAGTGGGGAAAAGATACGATTGGGAGAGCGATCTGGCACGATGGTGGGACGTCGTCCGGTTGCTTCATAGCCGGGTCGGGTGATGATTTTGAACAGGTTGAAAGCGAACTGGTTGGCGCCGTTGAGGAGTTCAGCGTTGGGGGTGGTGGGTTGTTGCTGAGTGGTGTGGGTTTGGTTGGTTGTAGTTGGGCTGGGGCGGTTGAGGAGCCAGATGCCCCCAACGATTCCTGCTCCAATTGCCGCGATAACTCCAAGCGTCCACAGCTTCATCACTGCTTCACCGCCGACAAGGATTATACCATCCCCACCCTATGGAAGGCTGATGTCCCAACAAAAACCCATCCAAGTAGTCTCGCTGCTACTCTCGCCTGTCTGTACCGTGCGGCGCACCAGCCAGCCTGCACCGCCATAATCGAACTCTCGCCAATAACCACCCGGCGCAATCACCATCTTCACCTGACCCCGACGCGCCCAGTTCGCCTCGTCGGCTGCATAGTACTGATACTCGGTCGCTCGCCCCAGCGGGTCAATCACTTGACGCATCTGCTCCACGCTCAACGAAGCTTCCAACCAAAGGAACGTCTTCGACGCACGGACCTGCTAGCCCTGCTACCATCAGGGCTGAGACTAATATACAACACCAATACCATCTCATAGTCTATCACCTCCTGTGATCGAGTCTTTCCACGACTTGTAATCGTGGAAACTTTATAGCAGCATTCTCCAAAATGGAAGATCTGAGAGAGTTACTGTCTTTCTGTCTACACGCCCGTCCATTCGCAGAATCAGGAAATGAATTTTGGCATCATGTGAGGAGCCGGACCAAGCGTTATGGTTCGTGTCCGAGACAATCGGATAGTCCCATTTCCTCTGTTTCAATACCCATATAGGGTCTTCCCAGGTGTTGATCTGACCTGTACGATAAGGGGGCATTCGAATCAACAGAGCCGGATAGGTATATCCGTAACTAACATCGCTTTGAGATCGGCTCACTGGGCAGCGGAGCAGTCGTTTATCCTTGAGATAGCCCGAGAGTTGGTCAAGTGTTCGTGGAAACCCCCAGTGTGCGACAAGACGATGACGCTCCTGCGGGTCCTCGATCCCCGTGTAGCTCTCCACTTCGGTTTCCCAATCGCCGCGTTTGTAATCCTCCATGTACTGTGAGAACGCAATTCCGATTTGCCGCAGGTTTGTGATGCAGCGTGCCTGATGGGCGCGGTCGACGGCAAACACCCCTATTGCGTAGATTAGAGCTGCCAATACCAGAATAATCGCGATCACCACCAAAACCTCTATCAGTGTCCAGCCTGCCTTACGCCCCATTGTTGAGCCTCCTTACTACTAAGTAGTTCTACCGCCTCCATCAGTGCTTTGTACGAGGGGGGTACGATAATGCTGTACATAACGCAAATGAACTTGCGAGTCAATCAGGTAAACGCGGGGAACATAGTAAGCATTCGGTTGTGTAGCATAGATGCGTTTCTCATCGGCAACCCATACGAACCGCTTATCGGAAAACACCTTCGCAGTCTGTTGTACCATTGTTTTGGACGCACTAAAAACCAACACTATCTGGAGTGACGGATTCGCTTTCTGTACAATTTGGTATATCGTTAGGAACTTCATCGCACATGGGGACGGATAGTCAAAGAAAATAATTGCTTTGAAAGCTGTTGGGTCAATCTGACCACTCACAATCTGATCTTGGGACGGCAGCGTCAGCACCCTTCCTAAAGCCGGATCGCTACGCGCTTGCAAAGGAAAGTAGACATACGCATGAGCAACACGATAGGTGCGCTTGATAAACGCGAAAATATCCCATCCTACTGTAAACCGAAATATAGGTAGGGCGAACACAAGCAACCCTACTAACACCGCCAATTCAAACCACAACCGGCGCCGTGAAGAAACAGATAGCCACCTACGCCACAACTCTACAGTATTCATACCGCACCCTTCCTAACACTATCAGGATTCATACAGTTTGCTATTTAGATTATCAGAGCAACACACCATCTGTGTCAGTACACACCCGACAAGAACCATGCATAGACGCCTGCACTGGCGCCCCACGCGGGCGGCAGTCCGGGAGCGGGGGCGACGGGTGGGGTCTCCTTCACGCGCTGCATTTGCAAGGGCAATACGGTTGTCAACCATGTTGTGAGTCGGGTCTTGAAGGGAACAGCAGGGGTGGAAGAAGCAATTAGAGTGTTGACACTATTTACCCCCCCCCGCACATAATGCAGTTCCGCGGCGAAGCCGAACTGGGGTGGGAGCGTCAAGGCAACAGTCAACAGTCCTACAAACAGCTGCATCGCGCGACGATGCGCCCACTGGCGGCGTACCCATCGGAGCGTCTGTCCGCTCATCACTGAGCCTCCATTCGTAAAATTGCTGGCGTTTTCCAGTGCCTTAATCATAGCACATTTTTCGGCGTTTGTCAAGGGGGAAGAGAGGGTGTTCGAAAAACCGCGTAGCAGGGACGGTCGTGCCCCTGCAAGGGGGGGCGCTTGGACAGGACTGTCCAAGCCACGGAAGACCTGTAGGGGCAGACCTGTGTGTCTGACTCCACAAGGGTGGAGGGTGTCCGAAAAAGAGGAATACTCCGATGCGGGGCTGCTACGGTGAAGTGAGCCACAGAGGCACTTAAGCGGGTACACTATACGAACGAGGGAGATGGACGATGGACTTTTTCGATAATCCGTTCTCAACTACGGGCATTGCGGTGCTGCTGTTTATCATCGTGGTTTTACGGTCGGCGCTGCGCGTGCTGCCGGAATGGGAGCGTGCCGTGGTGCTGCGACTGGGACGGTTTCAAGCCGTGAAAGGACCTGGGATTATCTTTCTGATTCCCATCATCGACACGGCGCGGATTGTGGACACGCGCATCGTGACGATGAATGTGCCCCGACAAGAGGCAATCACCAGCGATAATGTGTCGGTGAGTGTGGACGCGGTGGTGCTGTTTAAGGTGATGGATCCGCGCGACGCCGTCGTGCAGATTACGGACTACATCCAGACCGCCAGCCTGATTGCGCAGACCACACTGCGCAGTGTGATTGGTCAGGCGGAGCTGGACGATCTACTGGCGCGACGCGATAAGATTAACCAGCAGCTGCAATCGATTATCGACGAGCAGACCGAGGCGTTCGGCGTGAAGGTGACGAGCGTCGAAGTGCGCGATGTGATTTTGCCAGAAGAGATGAAGCGTGCGCTGGCGCGTCAGGCGGAAAGCGAGCGTGAACGCCGTGCGAAGATTATTGCCGCCGAGGGCGAGTACCAAGCCGCTGAGAAGCTCGTGCAAGCCGCGCAGATGATCGCACAGCAGCCCGCTGCATTGCAATTGCGCTACCTGCAAACGCTGGCGGAAATCACAGGCGAGCGCAACACGACAGTCGTGTTCCCCATCCCAATGGAGCTTATCCGCCCGCTGATGGACGGCGCACAACACCATCTACCCCAAACACCGTCTAAATCCTAAGCCAATTGCGAGATAGCGCGGGAACCTTCGATGTGCTATAATTGCCATAGAGTACGGGCTATCATCTAAACTTTTAGCGAGGAGCGAACTATGAACTGGGAGCAAGCCTACCGTGAGCTGCTGAAGCAGTATAACCAAGTAAAAACGGAATACGAGCGCGCGATTCAGCGTATTCAGGAGCTGGAGAGCCAGTCGCGCAACGGGGCGTCCGCTGCGGCGAAGGCGCCCGAAGTCGTTGCTGCAGATGTCGCCAGTCCAGCGAACTACGAGGCGACCCTCAAACGCCTCGTGAAGCAGATAGGAGCGATTTTGCAGGCGGAGAAAGTGGTGTTTATGTTGCACGACCCCGAGGAGGGTGAGCTGCGCGCCTATCCGCCTGCCTACGGCATGACCGACGACGAAATTCGCATGCTGCGTATACGCGCCACTCAAGGCGTCTCCGGTGAGGTATTTCGCGAGGGCAAGCCTGTTATCATACACGATGCCGTGACCGACCCGCGCACCACCAAAGAGCTCGTGGCGATGTTGCACATCCGCAACCTCGTGTGTGTGCCTCTGATCCTTGAGAAGCGCGATGAGGAGAACCGAGTCATCGACCGCCAAACCATCGGCGTGCTGCACGCTTTCAACAAACAGCGCGGCGGACACTTCATCGACGAGGATGTGCGCTTACTGGAGCGGATGGCACGCAACGCCGCTGCGGTGATTGCAGGCATGCGCCTCTACCAAGCAATCCTCGAAGAGAAGGAGGAACTGGTTCACACCATCGAGAGCCTACGGGCGGGATTGATCCTGGTACATCACAATGGACGCATCAACCAGATGAACGCCGCCGCACGGCGCGTGTTCGGACTGGGACCCGATGTGCTGGGCAAAAACTACGCCGACATCATCAACATCGATGCCATTCGCAACATGATACGCGCCGCCCTCGAAGAAGAGAAGGAGGGTGAACTGGTCGAAATCACCGTGCAAATTGACGGGAAAGAGCATATCTATCAGGTGCAAAACGCCATCGTGCGCGGGGAAGACCAGAAGCCGATGGGGACGGTGATGATTTTTAACGACATCACCGACATCCGCAATTTGGAGCGCATGAAGTCGGCGTTCGTGGCGACCGTCTCGCACGAGCTGCGCACACCCCTCACCGCGATCAAGGGGTTCGTGTCTACTTTGCTGATGGACTCTGAAGACGCCTTCACGCCCGAAGACCGCCGCGAGTTCTACTCGATTATCGATCAGGAAACCGATCGCCTCACGCGTCTCATCAACGACCTGCTGAATATCGCGCGTATCGAGGCAGGCGAGTCGCTCAAACCAGTCTATAAGCATGTGGACTTCTACACCTTGTCTAAGAAGGTGGTCATGATCCAGCGGCAGGCGACCACGAAGCACACAATCATTCACGATGTGCCCGAAGACCTGCCCAAAATCATTGCCGATGAGGACAAGGTCGACCAAATCCTCACTAACCTGCTCAGCAACGCGATTAAGTATTCGCCCAACGGCGGCGAGATCCGCGTCAAAGCCTGGGAGGAAGACGCCGACCACATTATCTTCTATGTCTCTGACCAGGGCATGGGTATCCCGAAGGAGCACCTGACGAAGGTGTTCGAGAAGTTCCATCGTGTGGACAACACCGACACGCGCAAGCAGTACGGTACGGGCTTGGGACTGTACCTTGTGAAACACCTTGTGGAGGCGATCCATGGTGGGCAGATTTGGGTAGAAAGCGAGGTGGGGGTTGGCTCTACCTTCTATGTGCGCTTGCCCAAGGTTCCGCCCGCAGTGAAGGAAGGCAAAGAGCAGGTTGAAAAATGAACCTCCTGCGCGTTTTGATTACGCAGGAACCCGATGCAACCGATCTGCCCCTGCCGAGCTATCAGACTGACGGTTCGGCGGGGGTTGATCTGTACGCTGCGGTCAAAGAGCCCCTCACTTTGCAGCCTGGCGAACGCGCCCTTGTGCCCACAGGCATTCGCATCGCATTGCCCCCTGGCTACGAGGCGCAGGTGCGTCCCCGAAGCGGGCTGGCGCTCCGCCACGGAATCGGCATGGTGAATGCCCCTGGCACCATCGACAGTGACTACCGCGGCGAGGTACAAGTAATCCTTATTAATTTAGGGCAAGAGCCGTTCACCGTACGGCGCGGCGAGCGTATTGCGCAGATGGTGATTGCCCCCGTCATGCGGGTGGAGTGGGAACGGGTCGACGCACTCCCCGCCAGCGAACGCGGCGAAGGCGGCTTCGGACACACGGGTCAATCATAGTTGCCGCAATCTCACAATTGTCCAAGCACACAACACCCGCGTTGGACGAGACGCAGCCGTCACTGGGCTGCGTCTGTATGATGGTAGGAAGAGGCGGTCTGCGCAGATAGGTTCCGCTTAATCTTCGCTGATGGGTTCCTTCAACGCTTCGACAATCGCAGGTCCAGTGTTGCCCTCAATTTGCTTGTGCGTGCCGTCGCAGAAGGGAAAGTCTTTGGACTTCATACAGCGGCACAGGGCGACTCGTTCGCCCGGCTCCAGTTTCATCACGGTGCGGAGTTTCCCATTGCGCTCTTCGGTTTCGTGGATTGCCATAGTCGCCTCCCTTAGTAGTTTAACGCTTGTAGGGCGTCGGGCACGAACTGTCCATCCTTGCGGATCAGTTGTCCGTCGAAGTAGATCTCGCCCCCGCCGAATTCGGGGCGTTGAATTACGACGAGGTCCCAGTGTACTTGCGAGCGGTTGCCGTTGTCCGCTTCGTCGTAGGCGTTGCCGGGGGTGAAGTGGAACGAGCCTGCGATTTTTTCGTCGAACAGGGTGTCGTTCATGGGGTACAGGATGTGCGGGTTGAAGCCGAGCGACCACTCGCCGATGTAGCGTGCGCCCTCGTCGGAGTCGAGAATCGTGTTTAGTTTGCGTGGGTTGCCCGCGCCGGGGCGGTCGCCGTCGTCGGCGCAGGTTGCCTCTACGATTTTACCCTGGCGCAGCTTGAAATGGATGTTGCGATACAGGTTTCCCTCGTAGACGCTGTTGGTGTTGATGGTGATTGCGCCTTCGACTGAGTCGCGCACGGGGCAGGTGAAGCACTCGCCGTCGGGGATATTGTGTGTGCCGTAGCAGGGCACGACGCCGATGCCCTCGATGGAGAAGCGCAGGTCGGTTCCTGGACCCTTGATATGCACCTCGCGCGTGCGCTGCATCAGTTCCACGAGGGGTTGCACAGCGCGTTGCATTTGTGCGTAGTCCACCGTGCAGACCTTGAAGTAGAAATCTTCAAACGCCTCGGTGCTCATGTTGGCGGCTTGCGCCATGCCGGGGGTGGGCCAGCGGAGTACGACCCACCGCGTTTTTGGCACGCGCACTTCTTGATGAACAGGCTTCCACCAGTGTTGGCGCACCCGTTGCATCTGCTCTTGGGGGATGTCGGACATCTCGGCGAAGTTCGGCGCGCCGCGCAGCCCGATGTAGCCTTGCACGCCTTCCATCTGCGCCCGCTCCAGCCCCGCAATGAATCGGATTTGGGACTCGCTGGCGTTTTGGTAGAGAGCGCGTAGGATGGGGGTTTGCTTCACTTCGGGGATAGCTTCGCCGCCGGCGGCGTGAATGGTACGCATCAGCAGCGCCACGAACTCTGGAGGGATATCGAACGCCTCAATCAGCACGCGGTCGCCCGGTTGTACACGCACAGAATGATGGACTAAAATCTCCGCCAGTTTCTGCCAGCGCGAATCGATCATAGCGTGTACTCCGAAACGATTTGGGTCAGGGTCACGAAGCGGGCGTTGTGTTTTTTCAGGAGCAGGATTGCCTCGCGCAGGGTCTCGACGCTGTCGTGATAGTCGTAACCGCCCAGACAAATGATGGGTGTCTGTTGGTCGAGATGGTAGTGTAGGAGCGGCTCGATGACCTCCCAGCCTTGATCGATGTAGCCGATTTTGCCGTTGGCGGTTGCTATGGGTACGATGAGAATCTTCGCCTCGCCTTGCTTGCGCACATCCTGATAGGACGGATGATAGGGTTTAGTGGGGGCGCCGTCCCAATCGACGAACATGCGGTACTCTGCGTCGGGGATCGCGCTGCTATCGACCAGGAAGCCCATATCTTCCAGATACTTGAGGTCGGGCGGGATGAGTGCGTAGCTACCCGCACGGAAGGCAGTGGGTTTGAGGTGAATCTGTTTCAGCAAATCTTTGCCTGTTTGGATTAGCTCGCCACGCTCGCGAGGGTCTTCGATATGATGCCCATGCGCGTCTTCGAAATGCAAGTGCAAGCCAAACTCATGCCACGAGGGGATACGGTGGAGATACTCGCGATAATACAGTTGCACATTTGCCATGGGGTCTTTGCCTGAGACCTGAATCATCCAGGTGAAGGGAATCGTGAATTCTTCCGCCACTTTGATATACTCTTGCGTGTAGCAGCGCGGGTAGTCTGCTGCTTCGCAGTCCAGTGTAATCGCTACGGTCGGCATGGTTATCGGTCCTCCTCTGCGTAATTCGCATCATGGAGATTCAGGGTGTTTGCGAGGATTCCTGCCGTTGAGGGGGAAGATTCGCCACGAAAAACGCTTGGTAGTTCGTTAGGGAGGGTTCAGTGATTCTGACAGGGAAAGCGATTTAGAGCGCGAACTGATTGCTTGTGTTACGGATTGCACACACTGCCGATGTGCATTTGGGCAGAGCGTTCAGTTATCTGGGTGAGGCAGCGCAACGGCATCAGGAACGGCTGAAGCGGGCGTTTCGGCGCGTGTTTGCAGAAGCGCAGGCACAGGGCTGCCAATTGGTGCTCATCGCTGGAGACTTGTTTGATAGCCCGCGTGTAGGGCGCCATTGGGTGGAGTTCGCGCTTTCCACAATTGCCGAATCGCGCCTCCCTGTGATTGTGATCCCAGGTAATCACGACCCTGCGGAGCGACATCCGTTTCGCGAGGTGAGTCTACCCAGCAACCTGCATTTTGTGCTTCAGACGACCCGCTTGCCTCTGAGCGATTTGGATTTGGAAGTGGTCGCGTGCCCTGCAGGGGACGAGGCGCGCTGGCAGACAGCCTTGAGACGCGATTCGGGCGGTGCGCCTCTGCAGATCGCAGTGATGCACGGCTCGATGCCCAGCGCAGGAGGGCAGGGGACTATTCGCCCCGAATGGGTTCGTACCTGCATGCTGGATTATGTCGCGTTGGGGGATTGGCATTCCCCCCAAGACTGGACACAAGGGCATACAGTGTGCTACTACAGCGGCGCTCCCGAAATGATTATGCCGCGCCAACAGTTGCCTGCAGTGATGCTGGTCGTGGAGCTTGTGGCGAAACAGCTGGCTCAAGTGGCGAAGGTTCCTATTGGCGAGACACATTACCCAGAGGGTGCTATTAATGGCGCGCTGGACTGGGACATTTCTCCCTATGATGGCGTGCAGTCCCTGCTTAGTGATCTCCGCGCGTTGTTGACCCCAGAAACGGTGGTGTCGCTTCGCCTTACGGGGCGGTGGCAGGCAAAGGAGCCGCTCAATTTACAAGTTTTAGAGGAAAACTTGCAACCCAGCTGCTTGTGGTTGGAGTTGGAAAGTGCATACCAGCCCGAGCCGTTGCCGCCGGAAACGCCCTTTGAGCGGCTTCTGATGGAATTAACACGCACACGCGCCGAGCGCGAACCCGACAGAGCCTCATTCTATCACGAGGCAGCGCAAACCGCGCTCTACCTGCTGCGAGGGGGTAGGCTATGAAGCTCCTAAAGCTCGCTTTGGAGGGCTACGGACGGTTCGGCGAGCGTGTAGAGTTCGAGTTTGATACGGGATTAAACTGTATCATGGGGGTAAACGAGTCGGGCAAAAGCACGCTTCTCGCGGCGCTGATGGACGCTTTGTACACGCTGCCTTCGACGACCGCGCAAGCGACCCGCGAACGCATCCACTGGGGTCATCCCCAAGGCTGGCGATTGGAGTTGGAACTGGAGTTGCGCGGGCAGCATGTGCGCATAGCCAAGTTTCACCCCGTCGACGAGCCACGCAAACGCGCCGAGTTCACGCTGCAGGTCGGTACGGAGTCGCTTGCTGGCGATGCAGCGCGCACCCGCTGGGAACAGCTCTGGCGGATACCGCAGGAAGTCTATCTTGCCACTGCCTGTATCCGCCAGCGTGAGCTAACCCAGATCGCGAATCGCAACCTCAAATCGCTGCAGCAGCAACTGCGAGAGAGCGCAGTCAACGCAGACTTGAATCGCATCTTGAATATGATTCAGCAGGAGCGTCGCCGCGTCCGCTCACACATCGAAACGCAGCGGAGCAGGGCACAGGAGATCGCTGCACGCTTGCAATCCGCCCGAAACGCACAGCAGCAACGCCAAAGTCTGCGGGAGCGTCTCCATCAGATAGAAGCCGAGATCGCCGATTTGCAACCACAAGTGGAGCAGGATGAGCAGATACTCCAACGCTGGCGCACCCTACAGGCGCAGCAAGACCGCTTGGAGCAGTTGCGTCGCGAAGCGGACGCCAACCAGCGGCACTTGGAGCAGCTGGAACAGCTGGAGCGTCGTGTCTGCGAAATCGAGACCGAGTTAGAGACGCAATTCGCAAAGTTGAGCGTGCTGCCGAATGATTTCAAAGAGCAGATAGACGCTGCCTATATGCGCTATCAGGATGCGGTGCGCCGTTTGCACGCGCTTACGGTTCAGGAGCAGGCTCGGCGTGTGGAGCAGCAGCGTGAGCGGGGGCGCAACCAAGCGCGATGGGGTTTCGCTGCGCTTGGAGGGGCGTTGATTGTTGCCAGCCTCCCCCTGGGGGCGGTTTCGGCGTGGCTGGGAGCTGTTGCGCTTGTGCTGGGGCTGGTAGGGATAGGGGTCGCGCTCCTGTGGCGTGGACCTGCGGTAGGCCGCCCCGAAAGCGAGCCACTGGCGACGCCGATTCAGCAAGAGGTGCAAGCGCTCTGGCAGCGGCTTTCCAGCCTACTGCAAGAAGCGGGCTACGCACTTGAAGTGCACCCCCAGAACGGCGCCCCCGGCGAGTACGGCGCGGAGACGACCGCGCGCTTGCAGTATGCCATCCAGCAGTTCAGCGAGCGGTGGAACGCCCTGCAAGCACGCCGCAGCGAGCTGGAACGTACCCGCCACCAAATTGACGCGCTTCAAGCCGTACAGGAGCCGAAAACCCTGCGTGAGCGGCAGCGCGAGCTGGCGGTGCAGATCGTGGGACTACAGGAGCAGATCCAGCGCGACCCGCTCGCTCGGGAGGAACTGTCGGTAGAATCGCTGGTGCGTTTAGAAGCGACGGTTGCCCGCAAGCGCCAGCGATTGAGCGAGCTCCAAGCGGAGCAGTTGCGGTGCGAAGGTGCGTTGCAGCAGTTGTCTGACGGTGAACCTGCCGACGCGCTGGAGCTGGAACATTCCCGCGCACAACAGCGACTGACTCAGCTAGAGAGCCGCTTGCGCCTTTTAGAAACTGTCGAGCAGCTGCTCACTGAGACAAACACGCGCTACCTCAGCGAACTCAGCCCGCGCCTCAAGCCACGCATCGAGAGCCACTTGCCCACGCTCACACTGGGACGCTATACACAGGCGTCGCTGGACGAGAATTTGAGCCTGCGAGTGCACCATCCCGAACGCGACGAGATGATGCCTGTAGAGGATGGGCAACCCGCCTGGAGTGCAGGCGTGCTGGATCAGCTCTTTTTCGCGTGTCGGCTGGGGCTTGCCGATGCACTCGCCGATGATGTGCGCCTGCCGTTGCTGTTGGATGACCCGTTCGTGCATTTCGACGCCGAGCGCTACCGCGCCGCGCTGGAGTTGCTAACCCGTGTTGCCCAACAGACGCAGGTGATTTTGTTCACCTGTCGTGCCCTTCCCGAGGGCGCATGGGGAAGGGTTTTGCGCCTGTGAACCCAGAGGTATACTTTCGGCTATGCGACCTGTTTCTGTCGGCGATGTAGCAGTGGGCGACGGCAGGCTCTGCCTCATCGCAGGTCCGTGCGTCATCGAGAGCCTCGAACTATGCCAGCGTGTGGCAGACACAATGACGCGCCTGTGCCAGCGATTAGGTATGCCGTACATCTTTAAAGCGTCATTTGACAAAGCGAACCGCACCTCGCACGAGTCGTTTCGGGGGCAGGGGATAGAGTGGGGACTGGAGGTTCTGAGCCGCATCCGGCGCGAGTTCGCCGTACCCGTGACGACCGATATTCATGAATCGTGGCAGGCGGCGCCGACAGCCCAGGTTGTGGACTTGTTGCAAATCCCCGCGTTCCTCTGTAGGCAGACCGATCTGCTGGAAGCGGCGGCGCGTACGGGGAAACCTGTAAATGTCAAGAAGGGACAGTTCCTCGCTCCGTGGGATGCGGGGAACATCGTGGAGAAGTTACGAGCGTTTGGTGCAGTCGGCGTGCTCCTCACCGAGCGCGGCACGAGCTTCGGCTACAACACGCTGATTGTGGACATGGCAGGACTGCCCCTGATGCGCAGTTTCGGTGTACCTGTGGTGTTCGACGCGACGCACAGCGTGCAGCGTCCTGGGGGCGCAGGCAAGCAATCGGGTGGGGAGCGCGGTGCAATCGAGCCGCTGGCGCGCGCCGCTGTCGCGGTGGGCATCGATGCGCTCTTTATGGAGACCCACCCCGACCCGCAGCATGCCCTCTCCGATGCAGCGACTCAGTACCCGCTCGATCAGATGGGACCACTGCTGCAGCGGCTCGTGCGCATTTGGGAAGCGGCGCAGTAGCTATGCCAGACCTTTCTCCTTGAGATACTCGCGATAGACCGCCACCGCCTGGGGCATCGTGCTGGTGAGTTGCATAATACCGCTCACGCGCCCTTTGGGCTGAATTTTTCGCTGCGTGAACGCCATCATGGCGTTCTCCTGCCCTGTGTACAGCTTGTGGAACAGGTCTGCCGTCAAGGTGAGCGCGGCTTCCTCCTCACCTTCAGGTTTCTCGGTAAGCACCTCCAGTTTGCCCCCGCGCGTGTCGATCCAGAAATCGATGTCGGGCTGCTTGATGTGGATTGCAATCAGCATATCCAGCTTCTGCCAGCCCTCCCGAATCACATCGACCTCGCGCAATCGGTTGATGAACTCCAACACAAACGCCTTCGCCTGTTCAGTGTCGCGATAAGGGAACCCCATCGTTGTCTACCTCCAAACGAACAGTTAGACAAAGCACGGCGATTTCCTGCACGGGTGCTTTGCGCGGTAGGAATCCGTGCCGTTGGTACCGAATTAACCTCTTAGGATGGCACGCTTTCCCTACGGTGCGTCGGCGGCGACGATGGCGGGATTGGCACTCGCCAGCGGTATCTACATCGCTTCGAGGCGCGAGCAGAAAATCACTGCCGATCTGCGGCTATGGACTTTTGCCAAGCCCCACGCCGATGCTTACATAAAAATGCTGCCTGACTTCGAGCGCAAACATCCCAATAAGCGCATCGACATCCAAGTTGTAGCCGGCGAGGCAGTGACCTCGCGTCTGCAGGCGGCGTTCTGGTCGAACCTCGATGTGCCCGACCTTGTGGAGGTGGAAATTAGCTGGGCGGGGAGCTTTTTCAGAGGCAGATTGGAGAGCATCGGCTTTCGCGACCTCACCGAGCGCATTCATCAAACAGGGCTTTGGGAACGGATCGTGCAGGCGCGGTTCGCTCCATATACCACGCGCGGGCGCATCTTCGGTATCCCGCACGATGTCCACCCCGTAATGCTTGCCTATCGGCGCGACCTGATAGAGAAGCTTCGAATCGATGTGGACGCGATTGGCACATGGGACGAGTTTGTCGAGATCGGCAGGCGCGTCACGGTTCCGGGGAAGCGATTTATGATGGAGTTGCCCCCTGCAGGCGTCTCCAGCTTGGAGGTGATGTTGTTCCAGCGCGACGGGGGCTACTTCGACGCGCAGGGGAACTGCACTTTAGACAACGAGATTGCCGTGCAGACGATGCGATACTATGTACCGCTGGTGGCAGGAAGGTACCGCATCGGCAACGATTTGGGCGGTGGACAGATTTTCACACGCGCGTTGGAGGATGGCTACTACCTGTTTATGGTTGCGCCCGACTGGCGCACGAAGGTGATTGAGCAAGATGTGCCGAAAGTGGGCGGACGCATGGCGTTGATGCCCTTACCTGCCTTCACCCCTGGAGGGCGGCGCACCAGCACATGGGGCGGCACGATGATCGGCATCACAAAACGCTGCGCCGACCCCGAACTCGCCTGGGAGCTGATGATGCATCTGTATCTGAACAAAGAGGCGTTAGCGCAGCAGTTTCGCAACACGAATATCTTACCCCCGGCGCGCGATTTGTGGGATCATCCCGCTTACGACGAGCCGCGCCCGTTCTGGAGCAATCAGCCACTGGGCAGGCTCTATGCGAACCTTGCGCCGCAGACGCCGCCGCAGTACACCAGCCCTTATATTGGCTTGGCGAAGGCGAAGCTCAGCGAGGCGCTTATCGCATGCGTGGACTACTACAATCGCTTTGGCGAGCGAGGCTTCGACGGTTTCGTGCGCCAGCAGATGGAGCGCGCCGCCGCTGAGGTGCGCCGCCAGATGAGGAGAAACCCATACCTGCATGAAAACGCCTGACTTGCCTGCCGACACGGTCGCCACTCAACCAAGGCGTAAACGCCCTCGGCGCGGTGATAAAATCGCGCCTTATCTTTTCGTTGCGCCGTTTCTGATCCTTTTTCTCGTGTTCGGCGCGTACCCGCTCATCAAAAGCGTGATTCTGGCGTTGTATATCACCAGCGGGCCGCGCGACCAGGTGTTCGTGGGGCTGGAGAACTTCCGTTTTCTGTTCACCGACCCCGACTTCTGGAAGGCGGTGCGCAACACGGTGGTGTATACCTTCTGGTCATTGGCGTTGCAGGTACCGTTAGGGCTGGGATTGGCGATTTTACTCAACTCGCGCTGGGTGAAAGGGCGCGAGTTCTTCCGACTGGCGTTCTTTTCGCCGAACTTGGTCGGTCAGGTGTTTGTAGGCGTGCTGTTTAGTGTGCTATTTGTGCCCCAGTATGGGTTGGTGAACCGCTTCTTGCACGCCACGGTGGGAACGCCTTTAGATCTGCGTTGGCTGGCGGAGCCGAGCTTGGTGATGCCTGCGTTGGTGCTGACGAGCCTCTGGATGTATGTGGGCATGCAGATGGTCTATTTCCTCGCAGGGTTGCAGACGGTGGAGCGCGAACTCTATGAGGCAGCGACTATCGACGGCGCAAACAGCTGGGGGCAGTTCTGGCATGTGACCCTGCCCGGAATCCGTCATGTGCTGATTTTTGTGGTGATTATTAGCACAATCGGCTCGTTCCAGTTATTTGAACTGCCATGGGTCATGCTGGGGCGCTCGCCTGGTCCTGATGGCGCCGGGCTGACGATTGTGATGTATCTTTACATCAACGGTTATGTGTCGGGTGATCTGGGCTACGCTTCGGCTGTGGGCTGGACCCTTGCGTTGGGGTTGCTGGTGGTGAGCCTCCTCCAGCTTCGGCTCAGCGGGGTGTGGAAAGAGTAGGGTATGATTTTAGGCGATGGGAGATCGTGCCTTGCTTATGCAATCGGAGAATGCGAAAGCGCCTATCCCT
>NKPV01000276.1 GCA_002254605.1 Armatimonadetes bacterium JP3_11 | reverse complement strand
CGATCGAACTCCCGCTTTGCCCCCACTGCTGAATGTGGGGTTCTATAACTTTGTGCTGACGGACAAAATCGTCGCGCTGGTGCGCATCGACTCGGCGCCTGTGAAGCGACTGGTGCAGCAAATGCGACGCGAGGGCGCCAAACTCATCGACGCCACGCAGGGGCGACGCACCCGCTGCGTAGTGTTCCTTAGCAGCGGTCAGGTTGTGCTGTCCGCACTGACGCAGGAGACGCTCGCCAAACGGCTCAGCCGCCCCGATGCCCTCTTCACCCCAGAACCCTCTGAGGAAGAGCTCCCTGAAGACGAGCATGCAGAGTGAGCGCGAGCTGGTACCGACTGCGGAGGCGCTCCCGCTGCCTGCCACCGCCATTCCCACAACGGGTACACTTATAACCAATGGCGCGTATGGCAAGCAGGCAAGGGATTGCGCCGCCGATCTCGCGAAAATCCCGCGTGCGGCGAATTGTTTGGGCGTTCTTCTGGATGGTGTTCTGGTTGAGCGGGCTGTTGCTCGGCAGTGCGCTGGGCTATCTGCATTTTGCAAGCGACGGCACGATCAGCCGCGCCGTCGTCGCCTACATCACAGGTGAGACCAAGCCCGAAAACGCCTTCCCCGGTAAACGCAAACTCACGATTCTGGTGGTCGGCGCCGACGAGAACCGCGATCATCGCAAACGCATCGTGAACCGCATGGCGCGTACCGATACGATTATGGTAGTGCAGGTGGACTTTGTGAACCAGCGTATCAATGCCCTCTCCATCCCGCGCGACACGCTGGTGCGTATCCCAGGACACGGCTGGGGTAAAATCAACTCCGCGCACGCGCTCGGCGGACCCAAACTGCTGGTGGAAACCGTCAGTACCCTACTGGGCAACCTACCCAT
>NKPV01000332.1 GCA_002254605.1 Armatimonadetes bacterium JP3_11 | reverse complement strand
CTGGGTCAACTCGCGCTCGTAGGCTTCGATCGTGTTGCGCCCGATAGAATCGATGAAATCCAACGCGGCGTGCAGTCCAATCGCTTCGCCGATGGGGGGCGTGCCCGCCTCGAACTTCGCCGGGGGTGGCGCCAGCACCAAGCGTTCCCAGCTCACCGTCTGCACCATCCCACCACCCATCTGATAGGGAGGCATCGCCTCCAGCAGCGCACGCTTGGCGTAGAGCGCACCGATGCCAGTGGGACCGTACGCCTTGTGCCCAGAGAACATCAGAAAATCGCAGTCGATAGCCTGCACATCGACGGGCATATGCGCGACGCTCT
>NKPV01000214.1 GCA_002254605.1 Armatimonadetes bacterium JP3_11 | reverse complement strand
TTGGGTCAGCCCCGTGATCCCAGGACGCACACTCAAAACCAATTCGCGCAGGGTGGGCTCCCATAGCTGCACATACTTTTCCACTTCAGGGCGCGGTCCTACCAAGCTCATCTCGCCTTTGAGGACATTCCAGAGTTGGGGCAACTCGTCGAGTTTGGTTTTACGCAGGATTCTGCCCACCCGAGTAATCCGTGGGTCATGCCCTGCCGTAATCGCGCCGCCGCGTTTGTGGGCGTCTTGCACCATCGTGCGGAACTTCAGCACTTTGAACTTACGCCCGTAGCGTCCTACCCGCTCATGCGCGAAAAAGACGCTGCCGGGCGAGTCCAGCTTTACAAATAAGGCAATCAGCAGCAATAGAGGCATAAGGAGCGTAAGCCCTATCCCCGCCGCAACACAATCCAGACCGCGCTTGAGCCATTCGTACATGGGGCGTGTCATGCACGGGCTACCTTTTGAAGCGTGTTCCCACATCGTGCACCGCCTCGATCACATCCGCCACATCCTGGTCGCTCATTGCGGGGTACAGGGGCAGCGACAGTGTGCGTTCATAGTAAGCTTCCGTGTGTGGGAAATCGCCTTTGCGCCAGCCGTACGCGCGATAGTGCGGATGGTAATGAATCGGAATATAATGCACGCTGACGCCGATATTGCGGGCTTTCAACTCTTCAATAAACTGGTCCCGCCCGATACGCAGGGCATCGAGGTTCAGCAGCACCGTGTAAAGATGCCACACATGGGTGCGGTCATCGGGCAACTCTGGTGGGAAGGGGGTCAGAAACCCCATCTCGCGAAACGCTTGGTGGTACTGCGCGGCGATGTGCTGGCGTCGAGCGTTCATCGCGTCCAGTTTGCGCAGCTGGCAAATACCAATTGCCGCCAACACATCAGGCATATTATACTTGAAACCTAACGCTTGCACCTCGTAGTACCAACTCCCCGCAGCGGTGTAGCGTTTCCAAGCGTCGCGGCTAATCCCGTGAAGGCTCAAAATTCTGCACTGGTCGGCGAGTTCGGCGTCTGGGGTCGTGATCATCCCCCCCTCGCCCGTGGTCATGTTTTTATTAGCGTAAAATGAGAAGGCGGTGGCGTGCCCAATCGTTCCGATTTTACGCCCCTTGTAAGCAGCGCCTGAGGCGTGTGCGGCATCTTCCAGCACTTTCAGGTTGTAGCGCGTAGCAATGTCCATAATGGCGTCCATCTCGCATGGCAAGCCGCCGTAGTGAACGGGCAGAATCACGCGGGTGCGTGCGGTAATCGCCGACTCAATCCGCGCAGGGTCTATATTTGCGGTTTGGGGGTCGATATCGACCAGCACAGGCGTTGCCCCCACATACTCAATGGCTTCGATGGTGGCGCAGAAGGTGAGCGGGGTGGTAATCACCTCATCGCCGGCTCCGATGCCCCAGGCTGCCAGCACGAGATGCATCGCGGCGGTGCAGGAGTTGGCCGCGACGGCGTAGGGCGCTCCCGTATAGGCGGCGAATTCCTGTTCAAATTGGCGCGTGCGTTGCCCCGTGGTCAGCCAGCCGCTGCGCAGCACTTCCAGCACAGCTTGCTCTTCCTGCTCGTCAATAGAGGGCAGGGCGTAGGGTAGGAACTCTGTCCGAGAACGCATCCATTTTACCTCTGTCTCTCTAATTCTACCTGCTCAAGGGTTAATCGATACTCATTCATCAGGCGGTTTGGGGTATGCCAGAACTGTCGCGTGCAGACGAAACCCAGTTTCTGATAAAAAGCATTAACGGTATCGTTATTGTGAGCGTCTGTGGTCAGCACAACCTCTCGAACGCCTTGTTGAGCGGCGGTTTTCAGGAATGCGAATACGAGCCGTTTACCAATACCCCGACCTTGTGCATTGGGACCCACACCGAGCGAGGCGAGTTCGGCTAAGGAGGGCATGTCGGTTTCGAGGGCGATGGTTTCGGCACGGCGCAGGCTACTTAAAGCGCGCCGCCAGAGGTGCGGGCGCCACACTAAGTGACTTGCTGCTGCAAGTGCAAGGTTTTTTTTACGCTGGCGAAGCATTTCATAAAATCGAGGCGGATTGACGAATCCCGCCACAAAACCGACCACTCTGCCGTTGTATTCAGCCACATGAAAAATTGGCTGTCGGTACTCCAGCACGCACTGGTAGTAGCCCTTCAAAAAGCGTGGTCCCAGCAGTGTCATCAGGAAGCCTTTGAACGCTTGCTGATGCACTGCTACAACAGCGTTCAAGTCGCTCTCAGTGGCAGGGCGTAGAGCCAGATCGGTCTGCTTCATAGAGCAACTCGCAGTAAAGCTGGCGGTAATCTTCCAGCATTCTTTCTTCGGTGTAGTATTTTTGGAAACGCTGGCGAGCAGTTTCCGCGTAGGGGTAGGCATGTTC
>NKPV01000330.1 GCA_002254605.1 Armatimonadetes bacterium JP3_11 | reverse complement strand
TGGCAAGGGGATGGTTCCGTACCATCCCCCGAATGTTCAGTTTTTCAACCGCAATATGGTCATCCTCATTGACCAGCGCGCGGGCGATTGCGTGGGCGAAATCCCGTCGCGCCCGCTTGACCTTCAGGTGGGCGTTCGCAAGCAACGCGCGTGCCTTGCAGGAGCGATTGCTGCCCTTCACACGACGAGAAAGCCGCCGTTGTGCCTGTTTCAGCGTGCGTTCGGCGGCGCGATAGTGGCGTGGGTTGGCAATCTGCACGCCGTTCGACAGCGTTGCAAACGACTCACGTCCAACATCAACTCCTACCGACCTACCAGTTGGCGGGAG
>NKPV01000063.1 GCA_002254605.1 Armatimonadetes bacterium JP3_11 | reverse complement strand
CATCTGCCTTTGGCGACCGTCTCGATATCTACGAGGTGGTGCCCGAGCCGACGAGCCTGCTGGCGCTCAGCGCGGGCTTGGTTGGGCTCATGCGCCTGCGCCGCCGCAATCGGTAGTGGTTCGGAGCAAGGGGTGGGCATACAGGTTTACCCCTTGCTCCTGATCATGCGCTCCCCGTAGCGCCGCCGCTCCTTCTACGCTCGCACACAGTGGGCGAACTGGTCGTCATTGATAAGAAGACCAGTAGCCTCGCCTCATTGGTTTAGGGCGTTTTGTCTTCACTCAGGAACAGATAACACAGTGCGCAGCCGTACAGCCCCGTCTCACGCACAGTGGCTGGGGTGCAACCGCAGAAGGGGCACTCGGTATGCGGGCGTTGGGGAGGCTTTAGTTGCTGGAGCCATGAGATGATAGGAGCGTTCAGTTCACGACGCGCCCAAGAACGCGCGCAGTGGGGGCAGAGGCGCAGGCGCTGCAAACCAGCCCGCGCCTGATAACTTGCAGGACGCTCACAGAACATGCAGTTCATCGCACACCGACGCCGAGGCGCACGCCGTCCTCGCGCACGCGCTGGCGAAACTCGGCGATAATCTTCTCCGTCAGTTCGCCCGGCTTGCCAGCGCCTATCGGACGGTAGTCTAACTCGACCATCGGGATAATCTCCGCCGCAGTGCCTGTGAGAAACGCCTCGTCCGCCGTGTAGACATCATGCAGCGTCAGCCAGTCTTCCACCACGGGAATCCCGAAATCGCGTGCAATTTCGATCACCGTCCCGCGCGTAATCCCTTTCAGAATGCCACAGGAAGGATGCGGCGTGCGCAACACGCCGTCCTTGACAATAAACAGGTTGTCGCCTGTTGCTTCCGCGACATAGCCTTGGGCATTGAGCATCAGCCCTTCGCCCGCGCCTTGTCGGTTCGCCTCGATTTTTGCCTGAATGTTCGCCACATAGCGCCCGATGGACTTGATGCGTGGGTCTAACGAATCGGGCGTCATCACGCGCGTGGAGACCGTCACAACACGCAGCCCCGTCTCATACAGCTCGGGCGGGTAGAGCGCGAGGCGGGTGATGGCGACCATCACATTCGGTGTTTGGTCAATATTCTCAGGATTCAGCCCAATCCCGGTACCGCGCGACACGGAAACGCGAATGTAGGCGTTCTCCGCACCCGATGCCTCTGCCGTCTCCAGAATGCGCGCCTTGAGTTCCTCGTAAGGAATCATCCCCCGAATATCCAGGTGGCGGATGCCGTCGTACAGCCGCTCCAAATGGGGGTCTAACTTGAAGATATTGTGGTTATAGATACGGATGCCTTCGAATAGCCCATCCCCATAGAGGTAAGCGTGGTCAAAAACAGGTAAGCAAGCATCCTCTAACGGGGTGATACGACCGTTCCAGTTGACCATCATTCGCATCGTTGCAGTGCCTCCTTATTTGGGGCATCTTGCGGTAGGGAGCGTCGGCGCTCCCCGCCGACAAGAAGACCGCTCGCCCATAGAGATTATACCCTAAACATCCCGGTGGGCTAACATGGCAAGGAACTGCCGTGTTGCTTCGGCGGGGTCGGCTGCGCCCATAATCGCCGAGATGACGCAGATTCCGTCCGCGCCTGCTTCTAATACCTGCGCCGCGTTCTGCAGGGTAATTCCACCGATTCCGAACACGGGGATGGTGACCGCCTGTTTAATCGCGCGGAGTCGCTCAGGTCCTACGGGTGCGCCTGCGTCGGGTTTGGTGGCAGTCGCAAACATCGGACCCACGCCGAGGTAGTTTGCCCCTTCAGCTTCGGCGTGACGCGCCTCTTCGACAGTTTCTGCAGAGGCGCCGATGATAAACTTCTCGCCTGCGAGTTGACGCGCCAACGCGACCGGCAAATCGTCTTGCCCCAAATGCACGCCGTCGGCTTCCACCGCCAGGGCGACATCGAGGCGGTCATTGATAATCAGCAGGGCTTCGTACGGGCGCGTCAGGGCGCGCAGTTCCTGTCCCCTCTGCACGAGTTGGCGCGTCGTGGAGCGCTTGTCACGCAACTGGATAATGCGCGCGCCGCCCTCCAACGCGAGCCGCGCGCCCTCAATCGGGTCGCGTAGGGCTGGCTCTGTAATCACATAAAGTCCTGCTAGGCGCATCGTGTTGCCCCGTCTATAGATATACCCTCGAGCCTCTGGTCTCCTTTATGGCATGCACATAGCGTCTTGAAAGTAAAACCGAGGACACGGGTATTTTGCGCAGGGCACGCACGCTGGGAGCGCCTCACCTCCGCCTTGAGGGACTTTTTTCGGTATAATTATCTACGATGAAGCCCTCAGAGTGGCTCAGTATCCGTGTGGTTGCGCCGCCGCCTGCCTGGGATGCCATCGCTGCGGTGCTGATGGATTCAGGTTGTGCAGGGGTAGAGCTGCGCGATCAGCCTTACGGCGTAGTCGCTTATCTTCCCCAAAGTGAGCAGGAACGCCTCCCCGCGATCGAGGCGCAACTTCGGCGTCTCCCCGAATACAACTTGCCCCCGATTCACAAGTTTGAGGTGCAGCCCGTCACAGAGCAGAACTGGCACACCGCGTGGCGTCGCTATTTTCGCAGCCGCCGATTCGGGCGACGAATTCGGGTGCAACCCAGTTGGAGCCGTTACAAACCGTCGCCAGATGAGGTGCTGATTCAGTTAGATCCAGGGCTGGCGTTCGGCACGGGAGGGCATGCCACCACTGCGCTGTGCTTGGAATTGCTGGAGAAGTACCTGCAACCGGGCATGCGCGTGGCGGATGTGGGCACAGGCACAGGCATCCTGGCGATTGCGGCGGCGAAGCTGGGCGCGCGTGAGGTACTCGCGGTAGACAACGATGAGCTTGCCGTTAAAGTTGCTCAGGGGAACATCGAGCGCAACGGCGTTGCGGAGCGCGTTCGGGCGCAAGTGGGCGACGGCTTCAACGCGCTGGAGGGCGTCTTTGACCTCATCGTGTGCAATATCATCAGCGGTTTTCTTGTTGCAAGCGCACCGCAAGCGCCGCTACGATTGAAAACAGGGGGCGTCTATCTGATTTCGGGAACGAGTGGGCGCAACTGGCGGGGTAGCGTGCGCCGTGCCATCGAATCAGCGGGGCTGCAGTTAGAGGAGACGCGTAAACGACGCACATGGGTCGCCGCCGTGTTCCGCAAGAGCTAAGCCCGCGCGCTTTACCGCGTTTTTTCGTATCGCCAACCGTTCTCGAAGCGCGTGTGCTTCCCGATGAAGTTGTCCATCAGGTGCGCCAAGTGCTGCGCCTGCGCTCAGGCGACTGGGTTTGCTTGCTGGACGGCGCAGGGGGCATCTTTCTGGCGAGGCTGGGCGATGACGCGCGGATTGTTGACCTGTATCCGAGCAAGTTGGAAACGGAACTACCCTACCCTATCACTGTTCTGCAATCGCTGGCGCGTCCCGAAAAAGCGGAGATGGTGGTGCGCCTGTGCGTGCAAGGCGGCGCCGCCGCCGTCTACTTCGCCCCCAGCGATCGCTCGGTCGTGCAGTGGGATGCCCAGAAACAGGCACGCTATGCAACACGCTGGCAGAAAATCGCGCAGGAAGAGGCAGAGCTCGCCTGCCGCGCGTACCTGCCGAGGGTGCGACTGTTTGATAACTGGCGCCACGCGTTCGAGAACCTTCCACGCCCTGTATTTGTACTGGACGAGTGGGAGGGCACGCTCTTGCTCAAGCGGCGCTGTCGCCGGATGCCGTTGCCCGACACGCTGAGCCTTGTAGTAGGTCCTGAAGGCGGCTTCAGCCCTGCAGAACGGGACTGGATGGCGGCGCAGTCGGAAACCTATGCCGTCTCGCTGGGCGCGCGCGTCCTGCGCACAGAGGACGCCGCCTTCTACGCACTGGCACAAATCGCCACCCTATGGGAGTAAGAACCCCCCACGAAGCGGCGACATCAAACGCAGAGTGCGCCGCGCAGTACAGGTCGTAGAGGCTGTAGGGCGTCAAGGGGTTTGCATCCATAGTGGGCGTGCTTGATTAGAGGAATTTCCGTTCAGAACGCGAACTCCCCAGCTATGTTGCGGCGAGTTCTATCCTTCGGCTTAGCGTTCCTTCTATGCGTTTACGCATCCGCGTTGCATGACCCGTCAGGCGTTTCTGTAGAGGTGTTCAAGAACCTGCGCTTCCGAAATATCGGACCCGCCAATATGGGGGGGCGCGTGACCGATGTGGAAGGCGTTCCGGGCAATCCCGGTACTGTGTATGTCGGTACTGGCACAGGCGGACTGTGGAAGACCACCGACTGGGGCATTCGCTGGACGCCTCTTTTCGACGAGCAGGAGACCACCAGTATCGGCGATATCGCGTTAGACCCTCAAAACCCCGACATCATCTGGGTCGGTACGGGCGAAGCGAACCCACGCAACAGTATCTCGATCGGGTGCGGAATCTACAAGTCTCTCGATGGCGGCAAAACATGGCAGTATCTGGGGCTGCGTGAAACGCGCCAGATTAGCCGGATCATTGTCCACCCGCGCGATTCCAACACCGTGTGGGTTGCAGCAATCGGTTCTCCCTTTGGACCAAACCCCGAGCGTGGGGTGTTTATGACCACCGACGGCGGCAAGACCTGGCAGAAAGTACTCTACATCGACGAGTATCACGGCGCCTCGGATTTAGAGATCGACCCCAGCAACCCAAACATCCTGTACGCCGGGATGTGGCGATTCGAGCGTAAGCCCTGGACGCACACCAGCGGCAGCGAACAGGGAGGCGTGTTCAAGTCCACCGATGGCGGGCGCACCTGGCGCAAGATTACAAACGGACTGCCCAAACTGATGGGGCGTATCGGAGTGAAAGTCGCGCCCAGCAACCCGAATGTGGTGTATGTGATTGCCGAATCGAACGACGGCACGCTGTTCCGTTCCAACGATCGGGGCGAGACCTTCCAGCGCGTTTCTACAGAGACGAACATCGTTTCGCGCGGGTTCTATTACACGGATCTGCGCGTGTGCCCCAGCGACGAGAATCGCCTCTACTTTTTGGCGACCCAACTGCGCCTGTCTATCGACGGCGGGCGCACGAGCCAGCAAATCGCGGGCAGTGTCCATGTGGATCACCACGCCCTATGGATTGACCCCAAAAACCCGAACATTCTTTGGAACGGCAACGACGGGGGGCTGGCGTTCTCGATGGATCGGGGACAAACCTGGGATGTGATTGCCAATATCCCGCTGGCGCAGTTCTATCAAATCCACTACAGCATGGAAGCCCCATTCTATCAGGTAGCGGGCGGATTGCAGGACAACGGCAGCTGGATCGGCTGGGCGCGGAACAAAGAAGGCGGAATTGTGAACGAACATTGGCGCATGATAAGCTTCGGCGACGGGTTCTACTGCCTTATCCACGCGCGCGATCCGAACCTGGTTCTGAGCGAGGCGCAAGGCGGCGATATCTATCGCACGAACCTAACGACGGGTGTCCAAGAGAACATCAGTCCGCAGGCACGCCGAAGCGACGGCGGCCCCGCCAGCGAACTCAAATACCGATTCAACTGGAACACCCCCATCATCCCCTCACCCCACGACCCCAACACAGTGTATGTGGGCGCGAATGTGGTGTTCAAGTCCACCGACTTCGGCGCCACTTGGAGCGTAATTAGCCCCGACCTGACCACCAACGACCCTGAAAAACAGAAGGACGCAGGCGGTCCCGTCTGGGTGGAGAACACCACCGCCGAGTATCACTGTACAATCATCAGCCTCGCCGAGTCGCCCCTGCAGAAAGGACTGCTCTGGGTCGGCACAGACGATGGACGCCTGTGGAAAAGCCCCAACGACGGCATCAGCTGGATTGAACTGACCCCGCATGTACCGAACCTGCCGCCTAACTCACCCGTGTCGCATGTGGAGCCCTCGCGCGCGAGCATCGACACCGCTTATGTCGCCTTCGACCGCCACATGCTCAACGACTTCAAGCCGTACCTCTACAAGACCACTGACGGCGGCAAGAGTTGGCAGATTATCACGAACGGCTTACCAGACGAGGCGTATGTGTTCGTGGTGCGCGAAGACCCCCGCAACTGGAACCTGCTCTACGCGGGTACGGAACGCGGGCTGTTTGTGTCGTTCGACGGCGGGCAACACTGGCAGAAGTTCCCGAACCTGCCGCCCGTACCCGTGCATGATATTCAGGTCCACCCCCTGATGAACGACCTGTTGCTGGGCACGCATGGGCGCAGCGTCTATGTGCTGGACGACATTACGCCGCTTCAGGAGACTAGCCCCCAAGTTGTGGCGAAGCCTGCCCACCTCTTTACGCCACCTACGGCGTGGCGCTACTCCAGTCGCATGACGCGCTACGGACGCGGCGATCGCCCCCTCGTTGCGCCGAACCCACCCTATGGCGCGATGATTACCTTCTACCTGAAAGAGCGCCCCAAACAAGGACGCGTGCGCATTCAAATCTTGGACTCGCAAGGGAATCTCCTGCGTGAGCTGACACGCGTCCCCCAGGACCCCGGAATCCATCGTGTCAGCTGGGATCTGCGCTCGCGCGGCGAGGCGATCGAAGAAGACGAGGAGACGCCCCGCGAAACCACGACAACCCAACGCGGACAGCAAGGCGGACCTCTGGGACCGCAGGTGCTGCCCGGAACCTATCGCGTGAAACTCATCGTGGGTGACTTCGAAATGGAGCAGCTGCTCACCGTGAAGATGGAGCCTGCCCTGGAGCCGTACCTGACTCAAGTGAAAGCGGGCTACCAGTTCGCCCTCGAAACGCTGAGCATGATTCGCCGCCTGAACCGCGCGATGCAGTCGCTCAATAGCATTGAGAGCCAGCTGAACAACTTGCGTCAGGCAGCACGCCAGCAGAATGTAAAACTGCCAGAAGCGCTGGATAAGGCGATTAGCGACCACCTCAAGCAAATCGCCGACATGAAAGCGAAGGTGGACAACCCAAACACTGGGCTCGCGTACGCACGCAGCGCCCGTCTGCGCGGCAGGCTCAATGCGGTCTACGGGCAGATGAGTAGCAACACGGGTCCCACCCAGGCGCAAATCGCCTACTTCAACGAGGTGAAAGCGGAGTTCGAACAGGTGTACGGCGAAATCCGTACCTACCTTACCCAAACCGCACCGCAACTTAGTGAGCAACTCAAGGCGAATAACCTACCCACACTGCTCATCGGAGCGCTGGACTAAGTGAGGGCAGGTAAGAGCGCCCTCACCCCCATCCCCCCTCTCCTGCAGCCTGGGAGAGGGGGATGGGTTGCCGTGAACTGGTTTTGTCGGAGTAGGTAGACGGTCTCGATGGCTGCTGCGACCTGAAACGCCGTTATGCCCCCCCAGCAACGACGCCTGCACAGAGTTCACGCCCAAGCACGCAGTAGCAAACCGCGTCAACGACATCCGCTGGTGCGATTTACCTCGCGAACCGCCGCCGCGGCATAGAGTCTACCATCACTTTCGTTACTAACAAGCAATGGGCGTGTTGGAGCAGGTGCAACACGCACTGGTCGCACGGTCGCGTCGGCGCAAGCAATGTGGACAGCATGTTGCGAGCATGGCTCTTAAACAGCCTCTTAACACTTCTATAACACTCCCCGAGTTATAATTCTGAGTAGGTGTTCCCTATGCCGAGATTCCGCGCCTTCGCATGGAACGGCAGGGAGCAACCTAAGGAGGTCACGCTATGCGAAGAGGATTTACGCTGATTGAGCTTTTGGTGGTGATTGCGATTATCGCGATTCTGGCGGCGATCCTATTTCCGGTGTTCGCTCAGGCTCGGGAAAAGGCGCGCCAGACGGGCTGTTTGTCAAATGTGAAGCAGATTGGACTAGGCGTGCAGATGTACATTCAGGACTACGACGAGTATGTGCCGCGCAATGCGTTTGCGGATCCACCTCGTGTGCTGGAGGGCGACCACTTTGTGAACTGTTCTTCACCGCGCTGGATGGATGTACTGCAGCCCTACACGAAGAACACGGACATCCACAACTGTCCCAGCGACCCGTTCGCACCGATTCGGGGCACGCTGCCCAGTGGTGCACCCCACACCCTGGCAGAGAACAAGCGGTATGTGTACCAGCCCTATTCGCCCGATGGTAGAAATGTGCGCCGTGAAGCCGACTGCGGCGACCCGAACGGACAGACGAATATCGGACGACGCTTCGGCAGCTATGCCATCAACAATATGTACTACGCCGGTTGCGGCAACGGGGTCACCTTCCGCAACAATAACTTCTCCACCTGCACCCCGCCCAACAATAAGCCGCTGGCAATGGCAGCGGAGCCTGCAGACACGGTACTCATCGCCGAAGTGCAGAACATGGGGCAGAGTGCGGACTTCTATCGCGCCGACCTCGTGCGCGACGACCAGCCGACCCGCGCAGTGGAGACCTTCCCGTTCCCGGCGCTGCTCAACCGCCGCAACAACGGCGCGATTCTGGGACGCCACATGAAACTCTCCAATGTGGTGTGGATGGACGGGCACGCGAAAGCCGTTAGCCTCAACTATCTCGCGGAGACGAACCCGAACATCTGCGGCACTACCTGCGTGATGTTCCGCTTCACGGTGGACGACGACCGCCCGCGCTAACCAAACCCGTTTCCCCTCGCCCACACTGGGCGAGGGGAACCCCCCCTTAATTGCCGCTTTCCCATATGCTACATATAGAACAACCCCTCCCTACGCCTGTTGAGCGTAAGGAGGGGGGGAGGTGAGTGGGAGGTGCAGCAAGCCTCAGTTGCTGTCTACGCGATAGATATCTAACCGATCGTCCGTGACGGAGCTATGCACGACGAATAGATACTGTGCCTGCGGGGTGGAGCCGAAGTTGAACAACACATTTAGTAGGTCGGCATCGTCCACTACGCCGTCGCTGTTGGTGTCCACCGCCGCGTTGCTGGAACCAAACTCAAAAAGAATCGCCAGCAGGTCGGCGTCGTCCACCACACCGTCTAAGTTTACATCGCCCTTTGAGGGATCAGTGCCGTAGCCACTGGTGAAGTTGAAAATATCGGAGGCATAGGCTTCGGGAGCCGTGCCATTTGGCAGCGGCTCACTCCCAGTGAGCTCAGCGTAGTTGCTCCAACTCGCGCCCGAACCCGAAGCAACGAAGACCTTATTGAAGCGCGGATTCGCACCTGTGCGACGATTGTAGAGCAGGTAGTCGCCGCTGCTGGTGCGTAGGTAGTGAATGTTAATCAGCACTTGGAGGGCATTATCTGAATCGAAGTTGAAGATTCGGCACGCTCGACCGTCTTGGACGGTGTTGCCCGCAGTGCGTTGTGCGTAGAAGATGCTGTTATCTACACGCAGGTAGACGTCGCCTTCCGGGGAGAAGGTGATGTCGCGCATCCCCGTAGTTTGACCTGTATTGCCCGCGCAGTCGTTGTAGGGCTCACCGAGTATATTGGGCAACGCACTCCCGGTCGCAAAATCACGCCGAAAAATAAATCCGCGTCCGCGTGCCAGCACCGCTAACGAGGGGTTATTGCCTTGATAGCCGGGGTCGATCTCGATGCACTCGGCGCGAGAGGAGTTGCTCAAATCGCTCGGCAGTACGACGCCTGTGATGTTCCAATCACTGATTTGTGTGCCGGTCGCGGCGTCGAACTTGCGAATGCCTGTGTTGGCGGCGTTGTTGCTGCTATCGCCCAGCCCGGTGCCCAGATAGAGAAATCCGTCTCGGTACACGATATAACTGCTGCGGCTCTGCGCTGCTTGAGTGAGTGTAATCAGCGGCACGTAGCCCCAACTACCGACATCAAGTGACAATACATTTGTGACCTTAAGTACACCTACCGACGCAGGGGAAGTATTGCTGACAGACATTCCTGCGATGTATAGGTTACTGCCATCAAATGCCACATCACATGCGATGCTTCCGAGTTGGCTTCCATTGAAATAACGGGAGATATCCACGCTTTTAATATGCGTAAAGCTTACTTGTGCGCTTGCGCTCAATAACGCGCCCAACGCCACAACACCCAAAAGACCGAATAGTCGCTTCATCGCCATCAACCTCCTTTCGTAGGGTACTTGTATTATACCACAGGTTTGTATGCTTAATGCAAGCGGCGTTGACGACCGATCGCTTGCCAGCCTCCCAACCGACGGAGTTGGCGCAAGCCGATTGCGCGCGGTGTCGGAAACGGAAAGCCGACAATGGGAAGCGCGGTAGGATTTTCCTTCGATTGTGCGAATGCTTTTGTAAGGTGGTTCTATGCGGTATGAAACGGTGTGGCGCTGGGTGATGACTCTGTTCGCGGCGTGCTCGGGGCTTGTCGGGGCGGCGCAGTGCGAGATCATGAACTTCGAAGGCTTCAGTGATGGCTTGAACGGCTCGGTGATGTTTCGCCCTCCAAGTTTTTCCGGTTCCACCTCGGTTTTTTTGGGCTACACGGGGCGCTGCGAAAACGGCTTCAACTGCGCACAGATTAGCTCAGAGCAGAACCACACGCCTTTAGGCAATCGTTCGCTCAAAGTGGCGTGGCAGTTCAATGGTAATGCCCGAGCGTGGCTTCGGCTGACGACCTACAACACCTCATACTACCCGAACCCGACGATTAGCTTCACGCGCCGACTGAGCTTGTGGTTGTATGTGCCCAGCAGTACCCCCGATTTTTACCTTGCGTTGGGGGTTCGCGAGACCGCTTCGCGCGCCGCGTGCGGCGCCAACGGCTCCGCCAGCGGCGCCATCGAGTGGGTGGGCGCCACCCAAGGTGATACGACGAGACCGCCCATCGGCAAGCGTATCACTCAGAAAGACCGCTGGGTGCAGGTGGTCTTTGACATCCCAAACGAACCTGTTCTGCCGTTTGCTGCGGGCGCCAACGGCATACTGGATGGACGCGCAGGCGTGCTGGAGCACCTCGCCTTCACCCCTGTGGACCCCGCGCAGACACGCCCCTATGTGGTCTACCTGGACGATATTCGCGTCTTGCCCAACGAGAACGACCCGGCGAATCCGCCGTGGATTTTCGGAATGCATGAGCCGGGGGGTGAATTCGCCGCCGTTGCGGAGGGCAAGCGTATCTGGATTCTTTTTACGGAGGAGCTGGGCGCTGACCCCAACAACACCACAGGACGCGATTACCGACCTTATCGCGAGGCGGGACACGGGGTGATTGTGCGACTGAACTACGGGTATCACCCTAACGGCACGCTTCCCCCTTCCACCTTGTATGCTCAATTTGCCCAGCGTGTCGCTCAGTTCGTACGCCATTCACAGGGGGCGCACATTTGGATTATCGGCAACGAAACAAACTTACCCGCGGAGTGGCCAGGCGGTGAAAGCGGGGAACCCATCACGGTCGCGCGATATGTGCAGGTCTTCCGAATGTGCCGCGACGCAATCCGCTCGATTCCGGGGCATGCAGACGACCTCGTCTGCGCTGCGCCCGTCGGTACTTACGCCCCCCCGTTCCCTCAATACAACATTCCAGGCTTTTTGGATTATTGGGAGCAGATGTTGCAAGCCATTGGTCCCGAGCAGGATGGCTTCATGTTGCACGCTTACACACACGGCAGCGACCCTAATAATATCTTCAGCGAGACGCGCATGCAGCCGCCCTACGACCAGGTTTACCTACACTTCCGCGTCTATCGTAACCTGCTGAGCCGTATTCCTCCTTCGCTGCGCCATCTGCCCGTGTTCATTACCGAGACCAATCAGGGCGAACCGTGGACCAACACTAACAACGGTTGGATTAAGAACGCCTACTTGGAAATCCACAACTGGAACCAGAACCCAGCGAATCAGCGAATTTACGGCGTGTGTTTGTACCGCTGGCCTCAAATCGACCCGTACTACATCGAAGGGAAGTGGAACACGATTCAGGATTGGCGTGAGGCGATGCGCAACGAGTATCGTTGGCGACGCGACCCAGTGGGCGATGTGAACTTCGACGGTTGCGTCGACGACGCGGACCTGCTTCGGTTGCTGTTTCAATTCGGCGGACCAGGCTACACCCACTGCGACCTTAACTGGGATGGGGTCATTGACGACGCCGACCTGCTCCAGCTGCTGTTCAATTTCGGTACGGGTTGCTGAGAGACGCATCCGCTACCGATTACAAAGCCGAGGCAAGGGATGCGTTCACAGCTGCTGCAGGGTTGTGTGGGGGTAGTAGGTTTGTAGAATCTGGCGGTAGTTTTGCCCTGCCAGGGCGCGTCCCTGCGCTCCCCACTGGCACATTCCCACGCCGTGTCCTGCGCCGCGCCCAACCAGTTTCCAGCCTCCGCTGAGGGGTTGGATTTCGAACATCAGGCTGCGCACGCGCGTTGCGCCGAGCGCGGCGCGAAACTCGGCGCCCGAAACGGTGAGCGTGGCGCGGTCGCCGCGAATCTGGAGCTGCTGCGCGTGTCCGCCTTGCGTGCGTTGCAGAAGGCGCAACTCCTGAACCTGTCCCACCTGCGCGAAACGCTTGCCTAGCTCTTCGGGGGTTAGCGCCGTCTCCCAAGAGCCGTTGGGCGCGATGCGGCAATAAGGTGTGCCCTCCGCGTCTGTATCGGGGATGCCCGCTAAGAACGGCGTTGGGCGCGTACCGACCATTGCGACCTCAATCGGCGCGGTGTGCCCGCCGCAATTCCCCGTGTAAACCGCCTCAATCACACGCCCCTCGAACACCAATACCTCCCCCGCTGTGGCTTCCACGGCGGCGTTCGTGTTCGGATGTTCTGCGTCCACCCCGCCATAAACCTGACACGGCGCGTGGTCGCACAGGTCGTAGCCCCACTGCCGATAGCGGTTCAGCCTGCGGAAAGTGAACGAGCGCGCCGCGACCGCCTGCGCCTTGAGTGCTTCGTGATGGAAATTGGGAGGCATCTCGCGCGGCAGGGTGGCTTTCAGATAGTCGTCCAGCGAGACCCAGTTGATGGTGAGTAATTTGCCGTCGCGCTCGATCCACTCCAGATGTCCTCGGTAGGGGCGTAGGGAATCGGGGGTGGTTCCTACTTTCACGAAGCCTGCGCCTACAGGCTCGGCTACCAGCCTGTCGGAGGCAACCTCGGCGCGTCCACTACGAGCCACATAGCGTCCACCCTCTCGAAGCAGTTCCCAAAGCCGACCCGCGGCGCCGATACCGAGCGTCTGTCCCGTGCGCGGGTTCACCCAACGGAGCTCTCCTTCAGCAACACTCACATACAGTTTCGGCGCCCAAGCCGCCTGCTCCAGCCCCACGCGAAT
>NKPV01000188.1 GCA_002254605.1 Armatimonadetes bacterium JP3_11 | reverse complement strand
GGGTATAATTAAGGGGCGATGCATGCAACTGTCCAAACGCCGTTCCCGATTCAGCTCACCGAACGCGCGATTGCCCGAATCAAGCAGATTTTGGCAAAGCAGGGCAAACAGGGCGCCTACCTGCGCGTGGGCGTGCGGGCAGGTGGGTGTTCCGGCTTCGAGCATGTGATGCTACCTGTAGACGCGCCACACCCCGACGACCTGGTCGCGGAGTTCGACGGCGTACGCATCGTTATCGACCCCAAGAGCGCGCAGATTCTGGAAGGGACCACTATCGACTACACGGGGCAACTGATTGGTGGGGGCTTCCACTTTGATATCCCGAAGGCGAAGCGACAGTGCGGCTGCGGCGCCTCGTTCAGCCTCTAAGCCGTCCCATCTGCTCGCGGCAGCGTGAGGCGGGGGCGCAAACAGTCGGGTGGAAATGCGCGGTATAATCGTGCCGATGTCGCCGCCGAAAGTCTCGGTCATCACGCCCGCCTACAATGGGGCTCCCTACATCGCCCAGTGCATCGAATCGGTGCAGGCGCAGACGCTGGACGACTGGGAGATGATCATCGTGGACGACGCCTCCACCGATGAGACCGTGCAGGTGGTGCAGCCGTACTTGGCAGACCCGCGCATCCGCTTGCTTCGGAACGAGCGCAACATGGGCGCCGGATACACACGGAACCGCGCCTTAGACGCTGCCCAGGGTGAGTGGATTGCCGTTTTGGACGCGGACGATTGGTACGCCCCCCAACGCTTGGAGCGGTTGCTGGCGTTTGCACAGCGCACGGAAGCCGATATGGTCGCCGACCTGCAGGTCTATGTCACCGAGTGGGGCAGTGTGTACACGGTCGGCTGGGCGACCTACGCGAAGCCGCCGCGTCACCCGCGCCCCTACACGGTGGAAGAGTGCATCCGCGCCCACCTCTCCATCCAGCCCGTGATTCGACGCGCTTTTTTACAGCAGCACGGGATACGCTATGTGGAATCGATTCGTAAGTCGCAGGACTATGCGTTCTACATAGAGATTCTGCTCACGGGGGCGCGGTTTGCCCTGTTGCCCGAGCCGATGTATTACTATCGTGTGCATCCCCACACGGTGACAACGCGATACGACCCGATTGCCGAAAACCGCAAGTCTTTCGAATACTTGATGCAGTTGCCCGAGACGACCCCACTGCAGCGTCGCCTGTTGCAACGGGCATTTCGTCGGATTGTGATGTTTTCGCTCTATCCTGCGTTTGCGCGTGCGGTGAAGCGGGGGCAAATTGGGCAGGCGTGGCGGATATTTCGCCAATCGCCGGGGGTGTTGGGCTGGCTCCTGATGAGCATCCCGGCGGCACTTTATCGTCGCTTATTCGACCGCGAGAAGATGATTGACCCGTGGCGTGAAAGCCCCCAGAACCCGAATTAGCGGAATGACTGCGGCGCAGTAGCCTCGTGGAGGAATCGCTGCAACTCTTCCTCCGGTGCGCTCCAGAAGACCCACCGCGCGGCTAACTCTAACGCTTTGCGGGGCGCGACCAGCGCGACCAGCAGGGGGCGCATCCATCCCCACCGTTCGCGCCAATTCCACGGCGTATCGGTTTTCAGCACCGCCTCCACCCCCCAAATAGCCAGTTTGAGACGCGTGTCTTTGTGCATTTCGGGGATAGCGCGCCCCGCGAGCAGCAGCATCAGCCGATACAGGTTCAGCGCAGGCAGCGAGTAGCCCAGTCGAGGGTGGGGTTTTAGCCCCTGCCGTGCGGCGTGTTCTCGGATAATCGCCTCACGCGCTAAGCCATGGCGTGTTTCGCGTTCCAGCCGCGCCCAGTTTGGGGGCATACCGTGAAACAGGTTCGCGCCGTGAAGCCGATAGTATGTCAAAGGCTCATCGATGAACTCCAACACACCGTAAAAAGGCGCCGCTAAGAGCAACGGCAAATCCGCGCTGATGCGCCAGAGTTGCTCATCCAGAGGGAAAGTTGCCTCCAAAGCGCGTCGTGAAAAGGCGTTCGCGCTGGTCGGTGTCCAAGGGTATGAAATGGTGCGTAGCAGGCGCGGTCGTAAATCACCGCGCGGGGGCACGCGCGGGGGCAACTGCTTGCCGAGCGACTTGCCCTGCGCATCCACGCACTCCAGCCGCCACTCCACCATCGCCAGCTCTGGGCGCCAGACGGATGCCACCCGCTCCAGAAGTTGCGGCGCCCAGTAATCGTCCGAATCTAAGAAACAGATGACCTCGCCATGCGCCGCTGCGAATCCCGCATGAAACGCCGACGCCTGCCCCCCGTTCTCCTTCAGAATCACCTGCACGCGGTCGGCGTAGCGTTGCAGGATCTGCCGCGATTCGTCGGTGGAGCCGTCGTCCACCACGATAATCTCCTTATGCGGGTAGGTTTGCGCCAGCGCGCTCTCAATCGCGTCGGGCAAAAAGCGCGCGTAGTTGTAGTTGTTGATAATGACGCTAAAAAACGGTTGGCTCACGGTTTAAGCATACCTCCTGCTTGAGGGGTTCGGGCGACGCGCAGCTCGTGCAGAATCTCCCGCAAAGCGCGCCGACTAACAGGCAGTGCGAACACACCTAACGCTGCCAACGGGAGATAGTAAGCGACGGGCGCGAAGAGCGCGACGCTGAAGGCAATCGCCCACACCAGACTAACGCCATAGATCGGCTGCCCAATAAAGCGCTGCACTCCCCGATGCAAGAAATAGTTGTTCGGCAAATGCGCCCAGTAGTACGCCAGAGCGTAAGCCACAGGCGCCCAAGATGCAGGCGCGAGCCAGACCGCCAACGCCGTCGAGAGATACAAGTTCGGCACAAAGAGCGCCGCGGCGCGGGTCACGACCTGCGGCTGGCGCACTGCGAACAACCCCTGCGCTTGGGAGCCGAACACCGCCGTCAATAACTGCTCCGAAGCCAGCACCCCCAGCGTGAGAATCACCATCGGAATATTCCATTGCGCTCCAAAAAGTGGTGGCAATAGGTACCACGCCAGCAGCACAAAGCCCAAGCACGCACCGCCTAACGCTAAAATCTGCCCAAGCGACGATAAATAGAGCGCGCGGAGGAGCTTCGGCGGGTCTTGTTGCACTTGGGCGTACACGGGCAACGCCACACGGCGAATAGATAACTGCACAAAATTCAACATTTCCATCAGGCGGTTCGCCAGCGCGAAATAGCCCGCCGCCTCCTTACCTCCCAGAGGCAGCAGCACCAGTGCAGGCGCGAGATTTTTCGCCATATAGAGCCATTCGGCGGTCGCCTGCGCGAGGCTGAAACGCACCATATCGCGCTG
>NKPV01000196.1 GCA_002254605.1 Armatimonadetes bacterium JP3_11 | reverse complement strand
GAAGAACTGCTGCCGGGGCTGTTTGGCGTGGATGTCGGCTGGGACTTTCACTTCGAGGACGGCAGCGACACTCCGCAACTCCGACAGGTGACCGTGCAGCAGGTGTTTATCTCGCCGAGTTTGGTAGGTGTGCTTGAAGGCGCAACCGATCCTATCTTCGGGGTGGGCGCGCCCGGCGTCTGGACGCTGACCTTTGACCCCAGCAACCCCGAAGCGGTTCACCAGCACATCATCTTCGCGACCGATACCCTCCCCACTGAAGCGAACCCGCTGGTGTTCCAGTTCCGACTGGTGAACGCCACGGCGTGGGATGGAACCGCGCTCACCGATTCGGGCGTTTACACGCTGGAGTTTGTGCCGGAGCCGGCGAGCCTCCTGGCGTTGGGCGCAGGATTAGTGGGTCTCGTGGGGCTGCGCCGCCGGATGGAGGGACGCGTGTGAAGGTCGCCTATGTGTTCCTCACGCCACGCGCTGCGACCTACAAGCTGGGGCAGATGATCCTGCCCCAGCTGGAGGCGGGCGTACACGGCGTGGAGGTCGTAGGGATGTTCTTCTTCGACGATAACGCCTTCGTGCTGCGTAAGGGCGACCCCATCGGCGAGCGACTGGCGAAAATCGCGCGAGAGAAGAACATCATGCTCATGATTTGCGACGCCTGTGCGTTGGAGCGCAACTTAGCGCGGGGCGAACTGCGCTGGTGCAACCCTGACGGCACAGGACGCACCGAACCCGGACACTGCGAGCCTTATAACTTGGTCGAGGGCGTACAAGTGGGCTGCTTTCCCGACTTGTATGCTGCCTTGGCGGGCAACCCACCCGACCAGGTGATTTCGCTCTAACTACTGGCGCGGACAGTGTCGTCCGCGCCTCGATTGGAGGGAGACGCATGCGAAAAACGGGATTTACCCTGATTGAACTTTTAGTGGTGATTGCCATCATCGCGATCTTGGCGGCGATCCTGTTTCCTGTGTTCGCGCAAGCGCGGGAGAAGGCGCGGCAAACCCAATGTCTGAGCAATATGCGCCAGATGGGGCTTGCCGTGCAAATGTACCTGCAAGATTACGATGAGCGGTTCCCATTGGATAGTCATACAGGTTCGGGCGCGTACTGGACTTGGCTCTTCACGCTGGAACCCTACACCAAAACGCGCTTGCTCTATCGCTGCCCCAGCGACCCCAGCGCCAACTGGGAACGACCGCTTCCAGGGCAGCGCGCACCGCGCCGAGTGTCCTATGGCACGAACTTCTGGATGCTGCCCAACCTCTGGGGCGAGCAGGACTGCTTAGGGTACAATAGCCTCGCCTCCATCGTATCGCCTGCCAACACGATTTACATCGCAGAAGTCAAAGAGAACACCACCATCGACCACTACCACCCAGGCGCGTGGCGGTTCCCAAACGAGTGCAGCAGCGTCTACTATAGCGAGCCGCAGCAGGAGCTGGCGATGGTTTGGCACAGCGGCGGCGCGAACTACGCCTATGTCGACGGACACGCCAAGTGGCACCGGTTCGAGCAAACTTGGACGCCCGATGGCAGCGTAGATCGGTATGACCCAAGGCGATAACACGCCTCTGCAAAGTGTTGGGGGGCGGTGCGTCGGTTCTGCGCTTGAATGGCGCAGGGCGCCAGCACCCGCTATTACTCTCTGCGTGTGGGGTGTGATTCAGGTACCTAAAAACTCAAAGTGTTGCTCGTAATACTCTACGCAGACGAAATAGAAGCGTACAACCTGCTCATAGGAGCGGAATGTATAACGCGACGCAATTTGCTTAAAAGAGTCATCCTGGAGTATTTGCTCAAAGCGACTACGCTTTCTTTCATCAGCGACCAACACAAAACGCGCGTTGATATTATGCAGCTTACTCATGTTCGTCATAGAATTCTTAAAATCTGTAGTATTTTCTACATCATAGATATATTTAGGAAATGGACAAGCATCTTGACTAAACCACACAACATCTCTTTGGCTGGTAATTTGTACGATTTGGGGATAGCTGAAGTCTGGAACTTTTGACAATCCGCAAAGTGAGCTCAGCGGTTTGCCGTCAAAAGTGCGACTTTTATCGCGGGTATACGTGCGATACCCAAGGTAGTTCCCAATTTCCAATAGCATGCCCTGAATAGCTCCATGGATATCCTGTTGCTTTGATAGATAGGTTTGATAGCTTTCTCGCTGTGCCGCTGCTTGGTAAGCGCTCTGCTGCTGTTGCTGTGCGTATTTGGGTAAAGCGAAGACGCCTAATCCGATGCGCTGATAGAGACCTCTGCGTACCTCGCGATATAACACTCCACGCAGCGTCTTTTTCCAATCACCTCGGGGAAGTGGACGGTGCTTAGCAGCTTCTTGGTACAGTAACTGCAATGATACTTGTTCGTTCTGCTCAATGACTTTGCGAATCAATTCGGACCATTTCACTGGGCGCATCACGGATTTTAGTATACTCGACAATTTTTTATCCCTTGTGCACCAGTGATTTTAGAGGCTGTTTAAGAACCATGCTTCGCAATATGCCGCATCAACCGCCGTATCCCCGCCAACCATAGCCAAGCCTCCTCCACCGCGCACAACACATCCCAACAACGAGACAAACAACCACTACACAACAACCACGCAAAACTGCGTTCCACCAACCAACGACGAGACAACACCACAAAGCCCCGACCGCCACACCGACCCACGCAGTCCAAACCCACCTCCCACTTCCCCAAGAACCATTCCAACAAACCCTCCCGATCATACGCCTTATCCGCTATCACCACACGCACCGAACGATACCGACCCAACACCCCGTCCAAAACCGCATACGCCCCACGCGCATCCGACACATCGGCACCCGTCACCTGTACGCCCAGCAAGTTCCCCTGAGAGTTCACCGCTCTGCACCGTTTGCGCCCTT
>NKPV01000018.1 GCA_002254605.1 Armatimonadetes bacterium JP3_11 | reverse complement strand
GTTCGGAAACGGGTCGAAAGGCGTACGCTCCTCTACCCTCGGGCAAGGGGTGAGGGCAAATCCTACCCCTCTACCCTCGGGCAAGGGGTGAGGGCAAAAAACGCTTCTCTCGCATGGGAAAGGGGGAGTGAGCAACTATAGAAATGGCGTCGCACCAAAGTGGCACACTTCCAAAAAGCGATTTTCCGAACAACCTCAAGGGAGCTGAGCGTCCGCCGAAGCCGTGTCAGGTACAATTCGAGCGATGAACGACCCTCTGGTGATTGCAGGTAAATCGTTTCGTTCCCGCTTGATGGTCGGCACGGGTAAGTATCCCGATGCGGAGACCATGCGCCGCGCGATTGAAGCCTCTGGCGCGGAGATTATCACCGTCGCCCTGCGCCGCATAGACCTTGACGCGCCCAAACGCTCGATTTTGGACGAGATCGACTGGAGCCGCTATCAGATTTTGCCGAACACAGCAGGCTGTCGCACGGCGGAAGAGGCGGTGCGTGTGGCGCGGCTCGCACGCGCGATGGGACTCAGCGACTGGATTAAAGTCGAAGTCGTGCCAGACACGAAGTACCTCCTGCCCGACCCGATTGGTACTTACGAAGCGTGTCAGATTCTGGTGGACGAAGGCTTCGTAGTGTTGCCCTACATTCCCGCCGACCCTGAGCTGGCAAAGCGGCTCGAGGCGATGGGCTGCGCGACGGTGATGCCCCTGGCGGCACCGATTGGCACGGGACAGGGTTTCGCGGTGGGACTGGAGCCTATCCGAATTATTGTGGAGCAGTCTCAAGTGCCGGTGGTGGTCGATGCGGGCTTAGGTGCGCCGTCGGAGGCGGCGCTGGCGATGGAGATCGGCTGCGACGCCGTGTTGGTGAACACCGCCATCGCGAAGGCGCAAGACCCCGTGCTAATGGCGGAGGCGTTCAAGCGCGGTGTGGAGGCGGGGCGCATGGCATATCGTGCAGGGCGGATACCGAAGTTGCCCTACGCTTCTGCGTCGAGCCCCCTTGAAGGCGTTGTGCGCGGATGATTCCAGAACGCCCCCTGATGCTTATTCTGAACTACACACCGCAAACAGACGCCGCGCAAGCGCTCTGGGTGGCGGAGCGTGCGCTTGAGGGCGGTATGAACTGGATTATGCTGCGAGTGCGCGACCTGCCCCCACGCTTGGCACTCGAGATGGGTTTGCAATTACGCCTTATGACGCGCGCGGCGAACGCATTGCTGAGTGTGAACCCCTATCCTGCCTTAGCGGAGTGGTGCGCGGCGGACGCAGTGCATCTGCCCGAGGCGGCGCCCCCCTACACGCCCCAAGCGCCGATGATGTTGGGCAGATCGGTGCATAGCGTGGAAGCTGCGACCCGCGCGGAGTCGGAAGGGAGCAATTACCTATTGGTGGGCACCCTCTATCCCACCCGCAGCCACCCTGACAAGTCGCCCGAAGGGGTTGCGCTCCTGCAGGCGGTGCGCTCGGCGGTGGCTCTCCCACTTATCGCTGTTGGAGGGATTACGCCAGAACGGGTTGCTGAATGCCTGCAGGCGGGCGCGTCGGGGGTGGCGGTGATTAGCGGGATTACCGACGCGGCAGACCCCACCGAAGCCGCGCGCGCCTACCGTCAAGCGCTTTCAGGTTGAGCTTCGCCCCACACATCGTACACATCGGCGTGCGTGATTGTAACCTCCACAAACTCGCCCGGCGACGCCGTGCAATGTTTCACATACACCAAGCCGTCCACATCGGGCGCGTCGCGGTGCGAGCGTCCAATCGCGTAGTTGCCCTCCTCGCTGTAGCCCTCGATCAGTACGCGCAGGGTCGTTCCAATCAGTTGTTTGTTTCGTGCCAGCGAGATGGGCTGCTGGAAGCGCATCAGTTGGTCGAATCGTTCGCGTTTGACGCGGAAGGGCACCTGTTCGGGCAGTTCGGCGGAAGGAGTGCCCTTTTCGCGCGAGTAGATAAACGCGCCCACGCGATCCAGTTGCGCCTTTTGCATAAAGCGGAGCAGGTTTTGGAATTCCTGCTCGCCCTCGCCGGGGAAACCCACGATGAAGGTGGTGCGAATCGCGATTTGGGGCATCGCGGCGCGGAGCTGCTCGATCATTTTCAGGTAGCGTTCGCCGTCGCCGGGGCGGCGCATCGCACGCAGGATTTTTGCATCGGCGTGCTGCAGGGGCACATCGAGATACTTCACGACCTTGGGCAGCGACGCCATCGTGTGAATCAGTGCGTCGGTGATGCGCGAGGGGTAAGCGTAGTGGATGCGGATCCATTCAATACCCTCAATCGCGTTGAGCTCACGGAGCAGGGTGGGCAGCATGAACTGTTTGTAGAGGTCGTATCCGTATTGGGTGGTGTCTTGCGCGATGAGATTGATCTCCTTCGCGCCGTTCTCCGCCAGCCAGCGCGCCTCTGCCAGAACTCGCTCGAGGGGCTTGCTCACATGCCGACCGCGAAATGAGGGGATGGTGCAAAAGGTGCATTGGTGGTCGCACCCTTCGGAGACTTTGAGGTACGCCGTCCACGGGGCGCGGCTGCGCAGGCGGGTCGGTACCTCTGCCCAGCGGTGGTGCGGCGGCTGGATGTCGGTAATCGGCTGGCGCGTGCTTCGAACCGAGTCCACGATTTCGGCAAAGCGCGCCATCTGCCCCACGCCCACCCAAGCGTCTACTTCGGGGAGCATCTGCTTCAGCGATTCGCCGAGCCGCTGCACCATACAGCCCGCCACAATCACGCGCTGCGTCTTGCCCTGCTTTTTGAGTTGCAACGCCTCCCGAATGACCTGCATACCCTCACGCTGTGCCGATTCCAAGAACCCGCAAGTGTTGATAATCACCACATCGGGCGTCTCGGTATGGGCATCCAGCCGATAGCCCGCGCGTTGCAACACCCCCGCGATCTCCTCGGAATCGACCTCGTTTTTGGCGCAACCGAGCGTAATGAGGCGTACCGTGTTGGACATCGCAAGAGAGTATACCTGCTCCCGCCTCAGTTCACCACGCTCGTGGGTTGAGGCGCCATCGCCTCGATGCGTTCCAGCAGAATCTCCGAGATGTCTTTCACGGGCACGGTATCGTCTTTGGTTTTGATGCTGTCGGAGACCATAATCATGCAGAAGGGGCATCCGACGGCGACGGTGCGGGCGCCGGTTTTGAGCAGTTCCTCCGCGCGGATCACGCCGGGGCGTTCGTGGGGCAGTTCATCCATCCACATGCGTCCGCCGCCGGCGCCACAGCAGAAGGTGCGGTCGCGGTTGCGCTCTGGCTCGCGCAGGTCGGATACCGCTGCGCCCAGCACTTCGCGCGGCGCGTCGGCGATTCTGTTCACCCGCGCCAGATAACACGGGTCGTGGTACACAACGCCGCCGTTCGAATCGGGTTGCACACGCGGCAGTTTGCCCTGCTGGATCAGTTCCGCCAGCAACTGCGCGTGGTGTACCACCTCAAACGCGGCACCGAACTTTTTGTACTCGTTTTTGATGGTGTGCAGGCAGTGGGGGCACATGGTCACGATTCGGCGTGGGTTCACCTGCTTGAGGGTCTCCACATTGTGCATGGCGAGTTCTTGGAACAGCAAGTCTTCGCCCAGTCGTCGTGGGGTGTCGCCTGTGCAGCGCTCTTCGGGTCCCAGCACGGCAAAGTTCACGCCTGCGCGTTGCAGAAGCTTGACAATCGCTCGCGCGATTTGTTGTCCGCGTCCGTCGTACGCGCCTGCACACCCGACCCAGAACAGTACTTCGAAGTTGGGGTTCTCGCGCACGGTGGGCACATTCAGCCCCTGCGCCCACTTCATCCGCTCCGCGAGGGGCAAGCCCCACGGGTTGGACTGCGTCATGGTGCGTTGCAGTGTACCGGCTGCAGTGCCTCGCAAGTTGCCTTCCGCCACGCGATGACGGCGCATCTCCATAATTAGGGTGGGGTGTTCAATCAGCACGGGGCACTCGTTGTTGCATGCGCCGCAGGTGGTGCAGGCGAACAGTTCCTCGTCGCTAATCACCTGCGTCAGGTCGTCGCCTTTGCCGTTCGCCATAGCGTCGCGCAGTTTCTCCACGATCCGTTTGGGGTTCAGCGGCTTGCCGGTGGCGTAGGCGGGGCATACGCGCTCGCAGCGTCCGCAGCCCATGCATGCATCCAGGCTCATCAGGTGCCAGCGTGAGAACTCGCGAATGGAATTCACCCCGATGCGACCCGTTTGCTCCACGCGCTCGATATTTTCGATACTGGGTGTGTTGGGAAGGTAGTTCGGCTTGTAGTACGCCACAATTGGGGCAAGGAACCAGTGGCGCAAGCGTGTGAACGGCAACACGGCGAACCAACTGGCGATGGAGAGCGCATGGAACCACCACCAGAGCCGATAACCGCTCACCGAGAGGTTCTCAAACAACGGCGAAAAAGTGTAGCCCACAAACGACCACACCTGCGCATACTGCGGGCGAGGCGGGTTCATAAACTCGGGGTTGCGCTCCAGCGCAATCCGTGCGCTTTCCAGTGCATAGCCGTTGAGGCAGATTAGCAACAGCAACCACACTGCGACGCCGTCCATCCGCTCTAAGCTCACCGACTTGGGTTTCTGCACATGCCGTCGCCACAACGCCAGCACACAACCGAAAATCACTCCCAAACCGAACAGGTCAAGCGTGACTTCGTAGAGAATGTAATACAGCCCCTTGTGGAACCAGATGCCCTTTTCCAAGAAGATGTGCGAGCCGATTTCCGTCCACTCGGCGATGGCGAGCAGCGTCGTGCCAATAAACAGCATCACGAATCCTGCGTATAGGGGGAGATGGAACAGCGAGGCGAACCGGTGGCGCGGTACTTTCTTTTGTCCCAGCGCGTAGCCCAGCATGTTCTGAAGGCGTATTTTTAGCGGCAGCGGGTCGGTATCGGGTTGCCCTTGACGCCACAGTTGGAGCCGTTTCCAGTACCATACAACGCCCACGCCTAACGAACTCAAGATAATCCCATAAAAGATGGCTTTCCAGAGAGGCGTGATGCCGATATAGGTATGCCGCGTGATCAGTTCCCAATCCCAGTTCATCGTTTCACCTCACTGTGAGGCGACAGGGCGCTATGAGTACTTGGCATGTACACGCAGCGCGCTATCGCCGTTTTCGAACATCGGGTTAATAATACTCGGTTTGGGGGCAGACTCCTGCAAAAAAAAATCGCGCCGTGCAGGGCGAGAACTGCACGGCGCATCGTTTACCCTCGCGCAGGCATTAGGGGAGAGGACTCTAAGCCTCCGATGATGACGCCTATAGTATAGTTTTCAGGGGTTTAAGGGCAAGTTAAGGGGTGTTAGGAGTTGGTTAAATCTGGGGGCAAACTATTTTATGCGCCATTTGCCGAGGGTTTCCCAGGGCGAAGGGATGCTTGTGCCTGCGCCGTCGCGTCTGACCGTAGCACGGCTTGTGCTGCGCGTCAACGGCTCCAGCAGCGCCAATGCGAGCAACACCTCCGTTGGCGGCTGGCTTTCGGCGGCGTGGACTGGGTGTTCGTTGAGGAACCCCGTATGGAGCGCGCCCTCCCGAAACGCGGGGTGCTGGAGCAACTCGATGAGGAACGCTTGGTTCGTGCGCACACCCAGTACGACGGTCTGCTCCAGTGCATTCACCAATCGGCGAATAGCCGTTTCGCGGTCGGATGCGTGGGCAATTACTTTGGCGATCATTGGGTCGTAGTGGTGCGTGATGATTGTGCCCGTTTCCACGCCTGAGTCGAAGCGCACGCCCGGAAGATGGGGCTGGTGATAGGCGACCAGCGTGCCGAGTGAGGGAGCGAAGTCGTTTTCAGGATCTTCTGCGTAGAGGCGTGCTTCGAGGGCGTGTCCGCGCTGTGGGGGTGTTTCCCACTCCAGCCGTTCGCCTGCCGCGATGCGGAGCTGCCAGTGTACCAAATCGATCCCTGTGACCATCTCGGTGACGGGGTGTTCTACTTGGAGGCGTGTGTTGACTTCCAGGAAGTAGAATCGTTCGCCGTCGGGTGTTTGTTCGTAGAGAAATTCTACGGTGCCCGCGTTCGTGTAGCCGACGGTTTCGGCGAGGCGTACCGCGGCGCCGCACAGGGCATCCCGGACTTCAGGACTGAGCGCGGGCGAGGGGCTTTCCTCGATGATTTTCTGATGGCGTCGCTGAATAGAGCATTCGCGCTCGTACAGGTGGGTTGTTTTACCGTGCTGGTCGGCGAGGATTTGCACTTCGATGTGGCGCGGGCGTGTGAGGTAGCGTTCGAGCATCAGGCGCGGGTCGCCGAAGGCGTTCTGGGCTTCGCGTGCTGCACTTTCCACCAGCTCCAGAAAGTTGTCGGGGGAGTCGGCGATTCGCATGCCTTTGCCGCCGCCGCCCGCCACGGCTTTGAGCAACACAGGGAAGCCGATTTGTTGCGCGGCGTGGAGCAGTTCTTCGGGCGCGGCGGCGTGTTCTGGATTGTAGCCGGGCACTGTGGGCACGCCGGCGCGTTCGGCGGCGCGCTTGGCGGCGCCCTTGTCGCCCAGCAACCGAATCACCTCGGGGCGCGGACCGATAAAGACGATTCCTGCTTGGGCGCACGCTTGGGCGAATTCGGGGTTCTCCGACAGGAAGCCGTAGCCCGGATGAATCGCCTCTGCGCCAGAGCGACGCGCGATTTCGAGGATGCGCGGGATGTTCAGATAGCTCTCACGAGCAGGCGCATCGCCCAGAAGGTACGCTTCATCCGCTTCGCGCACGAAAGGCGCCTGCGCATCCGCTTCCGAGTAGACCGCCACACTGCGAACGCCCAACTCGCGACATGCCTGAATAATGCGTCGGGCAATCTCGCCCCGGTTCGCAATCAGCACTTTGCGAAACATCGGGGCGAGTATACCTGAACTCAGGGCGCTCGCTCACAGCCGCCTGCGTAGAGCGCCGATTCGGGGAACGGTATTTTGGGACAGAAGTAGTGCTTCGGCACTGTGTGCGGGCACTGGTTCAGCCGTGCCTGTTCGCGCGGATGCGTCGCCCGAACCCATTTCGAGTGCCCGTCGAAGAAGAGGAAGTTCGCGCCGTTGGCGTGTACGATGGAGGGGCAGTCGTTGAGTTCCGCGCCCCCCGGACGCCAAGTGATTGCCCAGAAATAACCGTCGTTGAGAGTCTCGCCTTCGTCCACCAGCTCCACAAACTCACCAGGGCGCTCCACCACCGATTCGGGGATGAACCCTGCCACAGCGTTCATGGAGTAGCTGAGTTTTTTCTCCCGCCCGCGTCGGTCGGAAGGGCAGATGTAGACATCGGGGTTCTTTACATACGGATAAATCGCGCCTTTGGTCACATGCCCCCACAGTAACCACAATCCACTCACCTGCGAGTCGGGGTTATTGGCTTGCATCAGCACGGCGAAACACGGCACCCACTGTCCTTCCAAGTAGGCGCGGAATCCCGTCATCCACCAGGGCCATTCTGGGGAGCGCCACTCGCCAGGGCAACGACCGCCGTCCGCAGGACCCGGATTACGCCCTTCCCAATCCGTGCGATACATTGCGAACGCCGTGCCGAGTTGGCGCATGTTCGAAAGGCAGGTCGTTTGGCGCGCCTTTTCACGCGCCTGTGCAAACACAGGGAACAGAATCGCCGCCAGAATCGCGATAATCGCGATGACTACAAGCAACTCGATGAGCGTAAAGCCTCGCTTTTGCATCTATAGCCTCCTGTGATGGAATTATAACTCGAAACTGCCCTCGTTTGTCCCTTGATGGTGGGGGGCGTGGCAAAATCGCCTTTCAACAGAGGGAACCCCACCCGATGCTAGCCTCTCCCGGAGGGAGAGGCGCAGGAGGTGGAGAGGCGCGGGGCGGCACCTTTGTGGTTCAGCATCAACTTCTTGGCGGCGATTAGCCCAAGCGAAACTCTTCGGGTTTGAATTCATAAAGCGCGCCGGTTTCAATCGCGGTTTTTGCGCCGAGAATGCAGACCAGTGCGGGCAGCGCGTCGGCAGCGGTGCATTTCGGCTGCTCCCCGGTGCGCACACATTGCAGGAAGTGTTCCAGTTCGGCATAGTAGGCGTTGCGTTGTCCTTGCTGCGCGAGTTGCTCACCGCGTTGCGGGGCGCGGCGGGTGGGGGTCGGTTCAATCACCACCGCGCGGCGACCGTCCACCTGTACGGTGTTCGCATCGTCTTCCCATGCCAGTTTCTCGGCGTTGCGCTCGCGGAACAGCAAGCCCGAAGTCTCGTTGGTGAGCACCATTGTGCCCTTGTCGCCGAAGAACCATTCCCCGTAGCCGTCGTAGGCGTTGGAGGTGATGCTCGAATACATTACGCGCACACCGCCGGGGTAGTTGAAAATCAGCTCCACATTATCGTACACCTCGCGCCCGTCCTTCCAGTAGTCGATGCCGCCGTAGCCCAAGACCGAAACGGGGAGCGCGCCCAAGAACCAGTTCACCACATCGAGTTGGTGGCTGGCGAGTTCCGTAAGCAGCCCGTGGGAGTAGTCTTTATAGAGTCGCCAGTTTAATAGGCGTTCGAACTTGGGATCGGGCACGGGGCGTCGCCAGCTGTTATTGCGGTGCCACAGCACGCGCACATGGGTAATCTTGCCGATTGCCCCTTCTTGGATGAGCCAGTAGGCTTGGTTGTAGGTGTCGTTGTAGTGGCGCTGATGCCCAATTTGCAAGATTTTGCCTGTGCGTTGGGCGGTTTGTGCCATTTGACGGGCTTCGTCGGGGCTATAGGCAATCGCTTTTTCGCAGAACACATGCTTGCCCGCCTGCAAGGCATCAAGCGTCATCGGTGCATGTAGGTGCAAGGGAGTCGCAATCACGACGGCTTCGATATCCTTGCGTTCCAGCAGTTGGCGATAGTCGTGGTAGCCCTGCGCTTGGAACTGGGTGAGTTCCACGGCGCGGATGCGGTTCGGAGCATAGATGTCGCACACGGCGACCACCTCGGCGCTGGGCATGCTCATCAGTTGGCGCAGGAGGTTTTGCCCCTGCGCGCCCGTGCCGATGACACCGACCTTCACTTTTTCCTGGGCATTCGCACGGGCGATGAGCGTGCTGAACGAAGCCGCCGCTGCCGCCACTGCGCTGCGCTTCAAGAATTCCCGACGCGTGAGGCTCATAACTTAATTATAACCCAAACGGCTATTCTAAACCGATGCCTGGGGCAAGTAGTGAGATTCCCGCAAAGTCGCGTCTCGCGCTATTGTTTTACTGTCCGCGATAGCCAGAATCGATAATGAGGTATCATGTACCTCGCCCCGTTACGGAGGATACGATGATAGTTAGAGAGTGGCTCAAGAAGCTCATGGACACCAGCGAGCGCGATGTGAAGCGGCTGATGCCCGTCGTACAGAAAATCAACGCGCTCGAGCCCGAGTTTCAGGCTTTATCCAACGAACAACTGAGAGCAAAAACGGACGAATTTAAGAAGCGCCTGCAAGACGGTGAAACCTTAGACGATATTCTCCCGGAGGCGTTTGCGGCGTGTCGCGAGGCGGCGCGGCGCACCCTCAACATGCGCCACTTCGATGTGCAGTTGATTGGCGGCATCGTGCTGCATCAAGGTCGCATTGCGGAGATGAAGACGGGTGAGGGCAAGACGCTCGTCGCCACGCTGCCGCTGTATCTGAACGCGCTGCTGGGCAAGGGCGTGCATTTGGTGACGGTGAACGACTATCTGGCACGGCGCGACGCCGTGTGGATGGCGCCCATCTATCACCTGCTGGGGCTGAGTGTGGGGGTGATTCAGGGACAGAGCGCAGAGACCGACGAACGCGGCGGTTCCTACATCTACGAGCCGGGTTACCAACACCCCGACCCGCGCTACTTGCACCTGCGCGAAGTCACCCGCAAGGAAGCCTACGCCGCCGACATCACCTACGGCACTAATCACGAGTACGCCTTCGACTACCTGCGCGACAACATGGTCAACTCCCCCGAAGACCTCTCGCAACGCGAACTCTACTTTGCGATTATCGACGAGGTGGATAGCATCCTTATCGATGAGGCGCGTACCCCGCACATCATCTCCGGGCAGATTGAGGAGGATCTCAGTATCTACACGCGCGTCGATTCGGTGGTGCGCCGTCTGCAGGCAGGACGCGACTATGTGGTGGATGAGAAACACCACACGGTGACGCTCACCGAAGAGGGTACCGAACGCCTCGAGCAACTGCTGGGCGTGAAAAACCTCGCCGACGAAGTGGAGCTGATGCCCTACATCAACGCCGCGCTCAAGGCACACGGCTACTTCAAAAAAGATGTGCATTATGTCGTGCGCAACGGCGAGATTATCATCGTGGACGAGTTCACTGGGCGCTTGATGCACGGGCGACGCTTCAGCGACGGCATCCACCAAGCGCTGGAAGCCAAAGAAGGCGTGCCCATCAAGCAGGAGAGCCAGACCATCGCCGTCGTGACCTTTCAGAACTACTTCCGCCTCTACCAGAAACTGGCGGGCATGACGGGAACTGCAAAAACCGAAGAGGAAGAGTTCCGTAAAATCTACGGCATGGATGTGGTGTGCATCCCCACGCACCGCCCCATGATTCGTATCGACCACCCCGATGTCGTCTACAAAAATATGGAGGCGAAGTTGCGGGGGATTGCCTTAGAGATCCTGCGCCTCTACACGAAGCAACAACCCGTGCTGGTCGGCACGCGCTCCATCGAAATGTCGGAAGTGGTCTCCGCGCGGCTCACCTTTGACAAACTGCAGCTACTAACCCTAATTGAACGCGTGCGTCGCGAGCTGGAGACCAACAAAAGCATCGATAAGCAGAAAAAAGAAGAGTGGCGCAAGACACTGCTGATGCCGCTCAATATGCTCTCGATGCGCCAGATTACCCCCATGCTGCGCGAGTTGGGGCTGCCCACGAACCCCACCGACCCCGCCCATGTGAAGTGGTTCCTCGAACATTGGGAGTTGCCCGAGGCGAACGCGGAGTACTTTATTGAGGCGATGGAGCATGGCATCCCGCACAATGTGTTGAACGCGAAGTACCACGAGAAAGAGGCGGCGATCATCGCCGAAGCGGGACGCAAGGGCGCCGTAACCATCGCCACGAACATGGCGGGGCGCGGTGTGGACATCCTACTGGGTGGCTCGATCGTGAAACAGGAGCCGAAACCCGAAGGCGAGGATGGCACAGAGCAGACCGACGCGACCGAGCAGGAGCCACTTTCGTTTCGTCGTGGCGGTAAGGTGCGTGCAGCACCGCCGCTGCCCCTCTCCGAGCAGGAGCGCTCCGTCGCCGCAGAAGAGGTGCGCAAACTGGGTGGGCTGTTCGTGCTGGGCACGGAACGCCACGAAAGCCGACGCATCGATAACCAGCTGCGCGGACGCTCGGGACGACAGGGCGACCCCGGCGAATCGCGCTTTTACCTCTCGCTGGAAGATGAGCTGGTGCGACTCTTCGCAGAGAACTTGCGCAATAGCCCGCTGCTCAAAACTTGGCCCGAAGATGAGCCCCTGGAAGCGAAAATGCTCACCAAAGCCATCGAAGGGGCGCAAAAACGCGTCGAGATGCATAACTTCGCTATCCGCAAGCATGTGTTGCAATACGACGATGTGTTGAACAATCAACGCTTACAAATCTACGGGCTGCGGCGGCGCGTCTTGATGGGCGAGAACACGCGCGATCTGGCGCTGAACTACATTCGTGAGGTTGTGTCAGAGCTCGTCGACGAGTTTGCTCCGCGCAATCTACCCCCGACCGAGTGGGATTTGCCAGGATTATATCAGCGACTCAACAGCATTTTTCCGCTGGAGCTCTTCGTGAAACCCGATGATTTCACCTTCACGCGTCACGACTTGCTGCTGGATCAAGTGCGTGAATGGGCGGAACAAGCCTATGTGATGCGCGAAGAGCAGCTCGGCGCGGATTTGGTACGCGAGATGGAGCGGTACTTTATGCTGCAGGTCATCACGCGCCGCTGGGTGGAGCATCTGGCGTCGATGGAGTACCTGCGCGAGGGTATCGGGCTGCGCGGCTACGGACAGATTGACCCACTGGTGGCGTACAAGCAGGAGTCGGCGAAGGTGTTCGCCGATACGCTGCACGCCATTCGCAACGATGTGGTGCTGTTCCTGTTCCATGCGCAGGTTGCACCGCCGCAGCCGCGTCAAATGGTGCGGATTGCTGGGGATGCCAACTCGCCTCTGGCGGGCGTGCCTCGGGGCGGCGGTGTGCAGCGCTTGGAAGACGGAGCGCAAGCAGACGCCGGAAGCACACGCAGCATATCGCCTGGCAAAGTCGGACGCAACGACCCGTGCCCCTGCGGCAGCGGTAAAAAGTACAAGAAGTGCTGCTACCCGAAGTATGGATAATCGAGACGGGTCGGGGATGGGATAACATTCGCACAGCGAGCAAGAGAGACGCTGCCCAGCATAGGAGCTGTCCCTTCCCGACCACACCTTAAGAATTGCTCCAACTTTTCCGACAATTTCCTTCACGAGGCGACGCGATGCCCGATTCTGTGCGTCCGCCAGAGCGTGTGGCGACGGTTCCGCAGATTCGTGAGCGCTCTCCACGCGAGGAGCGCGAGCAAGCAGCGCGTAAAAAGCCGTCTGCTCGCGCAACGCCGACCGAGGCGCCAAAACCTGTTCACGAGAACGAACCCCACGCGCTGGATGTGGAGGTCTAACAATGTCCGAACTGATGGTGTTGTTGCAAGCCTTGCTGTTGATTGCGGGCTGGCTGCTCTTTTTACGCGCCCAAACAGAGCTGCGTGCGCAGGCAGCGCGCCAGTCGCTGACAGGCGAACTGGAAGAACTACGACAAACCGTCGACACGCTCTTGCAAAGGCTCATCGAAGAAGCGGCGCACGCTGAAGCGCGTATCGAAGCACGCCTGCGAGAACTGGAGCGTCGCGACGCAACTATCCAGTCCACACAGGCATATCCGCAGACGCAAGGTTCGGAGCCCGATGCTCCCGTCGCAGACTCTGAAACTTTCTCACACGATTCTGGGTATAACCTATCAGGCTCTTCGCCCTATGGCGTCGTGGCGATGTTGGCGGAGCAGGGGCTCAGCGTGCCGGAAATCGCCCGTCAGACAGGCTACGCGCCCGGCGAAGTGGAATTGATACTTAATCTCAAACAACGCATTGCGGAGGAGAACGGATGAAATTATCCAGCATTTTGGGTTTCGGGTTCACAGCGTTGGCAGTGATGACCCTGAGCGCGTGCGGCGGCAAGCAAGATAACATCGTCGCCAAGGTAGGCGATACCCCTATCGACAAAGACATGTACCTACGTCGGCTGGAGCTGATGCCCACCCCGGTGCAAATCGCCGGCAACCAAGCCACCACCGCCCCCGCAGGGTACACCACCCTGGTGCAGATGATCCGCGAGCAGGTCTTGTTGGATATGGCAAAAGAGGAAGGGGTGTTGCCGACCGATCAGCAAGTCGAAGAGCGTGTGCAGCGTGAAATGAAGAATAACCCCCAAATCAAGCAAGCGATTACGGAGCAACGGCTGACTTTGGATGACTATCGTCAGCGGGTGCGCGTGGCGCTTGCCGAGTTCAACCTGCGCACAAAAGGCGTCACGGTCACTGAGCAGGAAGTGAAGAAGATTTACGACGAGAACAAGCAGGCGTTCTACCGCCCTGCGACGGCGCGAGTGCGCGCGATTATCGTGCAGTCTCCCGAGGTGCGCAAGCAGATCGACGACGACCTCAAGCGCGGATTCAACTTCCAGAGCATCGTGAATAAGTACTCGCAGAACCCGGTCGCCGGCGTGCAATCGGGCGAGAGTGAGTTCGCGCTGGAGGGGCAGGTTCCTAACACGCCTGACGGTCAAATCCTGGCGCGGGTACGCACTATTCTCAAGAATGCGAAGCCGTTGCAGGTGACCGACTGGATCCCCGTCGGCAACGGGGTCTTTGCGCGGTTCGAAGTCCTTGCTAAGAGCGAGGGACGCCAGTTGCCCTTTGAGGAGGTCAAGGACAACATCCGCGAGCAACTGATGCTCCAGAAGGGGATGCAGACCAACCGCGATTTGAATCTGGAGTTGGCGAAGCGGATGGTGAACACGCCCGTCGAGATTAGGTCAGAGGCGTGGAAGAAGCAATACGCCAAAGACATCGAGGAGTTGAAGAAAACCCTCGCGATGCAGGAGTCGCAACAGGGCAAAGCTGCGGGGGGCACCAAACCCACCGAGCAGCAATCCGCTGAGAAGCGCTGATGATTTACCTGGTTGGTTTGGGCAGCGGCGGAGCGCAGGAGCTCAGCGAGTATGCGTTGCAGGCGCTTCGCCGTGCCCAGCGCGTGTTCATGACCCACCCAGACCACCCCAGCGCACTTGCCGTTGCGATTGCGGGTATTGCTTCCGAACCCTGCCCTACGGATATTGAGCAAGCCCTCGAAACGCTTCTGAACGCCCCAGAGCGCACGGTGGCGCTGGCGACGCCTGGGCATCCCCTGGTGGCGCACCCGCTCGTGGCGCGATTGCTTCCAGCGGCGTCGGAACGCGGACGCTCCACGCGCCTTGTGCCCAGCCGCAGCTTCATCGAGCCTGTGCTGGAAGCCATCGAGCAAGCGGCGCCCGAAGGTCTACAGGTCCTGAGCGCAGCGCGACTGCCCCACCTTCGCTTCGACCCGACGCTGCCCACATTGTGGTTCGGCGTGGAAACACCCGATGCCCTACACGCCGTGCAACAGCAACTGCTGCGATTTTATCCCGCTGATTTTCGGGTCTACCTCATCCACGCGCCGGGCGACAGCACACGCACGGAGTATCGGCGCGTGGCGGTCGAGCAGCTCGAGCGAATGCCTTGTGATACGATCACCTATCTGCTTGCACCGCCCTGCCCGCGTCGAGAGCAGGTCTATCAGGGGTTTGAGGGGTTAGTAGCGGTCGTGGCTGCGTTGCGCGCGCCCGACGGTTGCCCTTGGGATCGCGAGCAGACCCACGAGAGTCTCAAACCCCATCTGCTGGAAGAGACCTACGAGGTTTTAGAAGCTGTCGATTCACACGACCCGATCGCGTTGCGCGAGGAACTTGGTGATCTGCTTTTGCAAGTGTTGATGCATAGCCAGATTGCCAGCGAAACGGGTGCGTTCGACATCGAGCAGGTCATCGAGCGTCTGATCGAGAAGTTAGTTTCCCGTCATCCGCATGTGTTTGGGGATGCGCACGCCGAGACAGCGGAACAGGTGCTGAAAAACTGGGACAAGACCAAACGGGCGCAAAAGGGGCGCGCTTCGGTGCTGGAGGGGGTTCCCCGCGCGATGCCGGCGCTCGCGCGCGCTCAAGAAATCTCCAAACGCGCGGCGCGTGTGGGGTTCGAGTGGGAGACCATCGAGGGCGTGCTGGACAAGTTGCGTGAGGAAGAAGCGGAGTTGCGTCAGGCGATCGTGTCGGGCGACCGCGTGCGCATCGAGAGCGAGATTGGCGACCTGCTGTTCACGATGGTGAACATCGCTCGGCATATGCAGATCGACGCGGAACAGGCGTTGCATAGCATGGTAGCGCGTTTCACGCGCCGTTTTCAGTGGATGGAGGCGGAGGCGGCGCGTCAGAATCGCGCGTTGGACAACCTGGATGCCGACGAGTGGGAGGCTCTGTGGCAACAAGCGAAAGCCGCCGTCCCGTAAACAGAGCCGCCCCCCCTTTCGGGAGGGCGTACTCTGCCGGTGTTCGCTTGAGGAGGTAAGCCGCTAATCAGTTGCCGAAGCCGCGTCCGCCGCCGAATCCGCTGCCGCCGCGCGGTGCGCCTTGCTGTCCGCCGCGCATACCGTCCCACAGCATAGGACGACCGCCTTCAAACTGGAATGGCTTGCCCTGCATCTGCTGCCACTGCTGCCGCTGCGCTGGGGTCAACACTTCCAGCATCTGTTTCTCCATCTGCTCGCGCATCTGCTGAAAGTGCTGGGCGCCCTGTCCTTGTCCGAACCCACCACCTTGGAACTGCTCGCGCATCTGCTGCATCGATTGCGTGAGGATGCCTTGCAGTTTCGAGCGCTGCTCCTGGGTGAGTTTCAGCTGGTCGGCGACTTCGGGCTGCAGAAGGGCAAATGCGCCCATCGCCTGCAGTTCAATCTCGTGCAATCGCTTCTTCTGGGTCTCGTTCAACACTTTGGTCGGGTTGTTCTTCTCGCGCAGCTCTCGCATTTTTTGGCGTCGCTCTTGAGGGGGCAGGTTGCGTAGCTCTTGCATCGCGACGCGCTGGTTCTCCTGCATTTGGCGAATCTGGTTCTTCTGCTGCTCGGTCAGGTTCAGTTCGCGTTGTACATCGGGGCGTTCCAGCAGCATGCCTGCCATGTTCATGCCCATCATGCGTCCGAAGCCTTGCTGCGCTCGCGGCGCCTGTCCGCCTTGACGGGGTTGTCCGAAACCGCTTTGGGCAAGCGCACCGCTTACAAAAATAGTGGTGCAGACGCTCACGGCAATCCATTTAAGTCGCATCGTTTTCATCCTCCGCGCCTATAGACGATAGGAAGGGAAGTATGTTCACTGAGTCGGTAGGAATGTGGCGCGATTCGCTTGTTTTATCTCTGGACAGGCTCTTCTTGAAACCGTAGCCCGCCGTATTGTGTAGACTTATACGGAGGCGACGATGCGATACTGGACGGTGGTAGGGCTGTTATTAAGCGTCTTGTGGGCGCAGGAGCCGTATTCGCGTATTGATTTTGAAAATGCGCAACACGGCTGGCTTGTGCTGCCAGGTGCTGGTGGCAAGGTAGAACTTACGGAGAATCCCAACGATGTCAAATCGGGCAAACGCGCCCTGCGTTACACCTACACGGCGGCGGTAGGCAAACTGAACGCCTTGATTTACCTGCAGCCGGAGGACTGGGCGCAGGCGTTCCGATTCTGGGTGAAAGCCGACCGCCCGGCGTTGTTCGCCCTCAGTGTGCAAGAAGAAAGCGGCGAACGCTGGCACGCCCCGTTTTGGATAAGCGGCAACGACTGGCAACAGGTCACAATTGCGCTCAGCGACTTCATGCTGGCAGAGGACACCAAGCCCGTAAATAATAAACTCGACATGGACGATGTACAAGGCATCGGGCTGATCGATGTGAGCGCGCTGTTTTTGGCGACGCCCGACGCCGCGATTCTATTCGGCGATCAATCGGGCACACGCGTGATGTGGCTGGACGACTTCGAGTTCTTAAGCAAAGCCCCCACGCGACGCAATGACCCCAACATCATCGATGACTTCCAACGCGATTACCTCACTTGGATGGCGACGGCTTACACGACAATCAAGCGCGAGGCAGGCGGGATGCGCGTCGAGTACAATCTGCCGTTCCCCTACATCTTTGGCGTGTTGCGCATGTTGGAACCTAACGCCCTGCGCGACGCCAAGGGCATCGAGGTGGTAGTCCAAGTCACGACACCGACCACGCTGGCGGTCTTTGTCGAAGAGGTGGACGGTGAGCGCTGGCAAGCCACTTTCGAGGCGGGAGGCGAGAGCAAACCCGAACCGAAACGCTTGCTCTGGAGCCAGTTCACGATTACCGACGACACCAAAGGCAAAGGCGACGGCAAGTTCGACCCCGCAAAGGTCAAGATGCTTGCACTGGCGGATTGGGGCGCGCTGAGCGAGGGCAGTCCCACTGTGAATCGTTGGCTGGTACAGTCGCTGCGCAAGGTGAAGTAGCCATGCAAGACGACGCGACTCTGGTGGAGCATTCGCTCAGGGGCGACACGCGGGCGTTCGATACGCTGGTGGAACGGTATCGCGACCGCGTGTTCTCGCTGGCGTTTCGGATTCTGGGCGAGGCAAGCGCTGCGGAAGACGCGATGCAGGAGTCGTTCCTACGGGCATATACGCGCCTACCCTTGTATGACCCCGCGCAGCCATTTTCGACTTGGCTGCTCTGCTTGACAGCGCGGGTGTGCTTGAATGCGCGGCGTAATCGGGCAACGGAACAGCGTCATCTGGAGCAAGCGGCGAAAGCGATGCCCCCTGCGCCGAGTATCGAGGAGCGGTTGTACGAGCGCGAGCAGCGGCGCACACTCCAACGCCTGCTGATGCGCTTGCCCGCGCCCCAACGCGCTGCGATGCTCCTGCACTACTATGAGGAGTTGCCTGTAGCGGAAGTCGCCCGCGCGTTGGAGGTTCCTGAAGGCACGGTCAAAACTTGGCTTTATCGTGGTCGGGAGAGCTTGCGCCGCTGGTTGGAGGAGGAACTGGGATGAGGGATGTCTGCAAGTCGTTGGAGCCACTACTGCACGATTACGCGGAGGGCTGGCTTGCCGAGTCGCAGCAGGCAGAGGTGTTGCGCCATCTGCAACACTGCCCCGCGTGCCGAGAGAAACTCCAAGCGTGGGAGCGGGTTGGGCTTGCCTTGCGTGGGTTACCTCGTCTTCCTGCGCCTGCGCGGGTGCGTGCGCCGATCGCGGACTCTGAGCCGCGTGTAGCGTTGCGCCTCGCGCTGGCGCTCTGCCTGCCCGCCGCGATGCTTGTCGCCGTCTACGGTAGCCAATTCCAGCCGCCCGCGCTGGAGCAGATTGCTCCCTACGCGCCGCTTCACACGCTTGCGGAACGCACGCAAGAAGGACTGAGCCTACTCTGGAGTTGGATACGGGGGATAGTATGAACAATCCGCTGGACGGAGCTTTGGGGGTTCTGTTTTTGTATCTTGCGTTGGCGGGCGTCGGGCTGGTCGATGTCGCGCTGTTTCGCAGCCTGACCGCCGATTACCTGATGCAGTTCCAGCGCAACGAGCGCGGTGTGCTGGCGCGGGGCGTGTTGACGGTGTTGGGCGCGGTCTTGTTGGTGGTGTTGCTGAACGCCGTCGCGCAGAATAGCCCGCCCGATGTGCCTGCGCGGGGCGTGATACCGCTGTTGGTCGCGCTGGTTTTATTGTTGCTCGCTTTGGCGTTGCTACTGGGCTATGGCGCACTGGCGTGGCGACTGGGCGAGCGCGTGCTGATTAGTTTCGGTGTCGCGGCGCCAAATCCTGGCTGGTCTGTTTTGGTGGCTACCTTGCTTGTACTGTCGGTTGTTTGGATTCCCGTGTTTGGCTGGGCGTTGGGGCTGTATTGGGCTGTGATTGCCATCGGCGCGGTGATGCAGCGGCTGACGAGCAGCCCAGAAGAGCCGATGGTGGGGACGCCGCGTGAGCCAAGCGAATAGGCGGGTCTCGCGTCTTTACAAGCGTCCCTCTTTGCCTCGAACGCCCGTGTGGGGCAGCGCTTCACGCACATACACGGGGGGGTCCGCGCTGGGCAGTTCGGGCAACGGTAGCTCGTCTACGCTCCATTCTGATCGATAGACTCGGTAGCTGCGCGGGGGCAAGTTCTCCACCCAGAATGCTAATTCAAACTGCCAACGGCGCGTGCCTTCCGGCGCCGGGCGCATGCTGCCGTCTGACAGGCGCCACTCAGATACGGTTTCCAGTGTGCTGTTCAGAATCTGGCACGGCACGCGCACGCCTTCGTGTGTCCACACGGCGGCGGGGCGGGGCGCAGTCCCTGCTTTGAGCGGCATGTCCACCCGCAGCACAGCAACGCCTGTGTAGGGGGAATCGGTGGGGTTCAGCACAATCAGCGCACGGTACTCACCCTGCGCCTCGGCAAAGCGGGTATCGACCTCGGATGCCAGTCTGTCCAAGAGTTGCGAAACCGACTCTTCACGCATTTGCCAACGCCTCCAACGCCTCACCCGTGAGCATGTAGCCGACCCAGCCCGTCTCTTTCGGCACGGCGCCGAGCTTTTTGTAAAACTCAATCGCAGGGGTGTTCCATTCCAGCACGCTCCACTCGATTCGGTCATACCCGCGCTGTTTGGCAATCTGCGCCAGAGAGCGCATCAACGCCCATCCCACACCCTGACCGCGCGATTCGGGAACCACATACACATCCTCCAGATAGAGAGCGGCGCGTCCGCGAAAAGTGGAGAACACGGGATAAAACAGCGCATAGCCGACGGCGGTCGCACCCTGCCACGCTAACATGGCTTCAGCGACGGGACGCTCGCCGAACAACGCACGCTCAAGGTCTTTTTCGGTCGCCTTAACCTGCTCCAGCCTGCGTTCATACTCCGCCAGCTGGCGTATCAACTCCAGCAAGCGGGGAAGGTCGTTCGGTTGAGCAAGTGCGATCACAACGGTAGGCATCTCTTATAAGTGTACCTGCGGACAACGGTTCTTCGGATGGGGTATAATCGCGCTACTGTGTCGCGCTGGTGGCTCCTCTGGGTTGTCTGGCTGGGAGTGGGGCTTGGGTTTGCCCAGAGCGACTCCGCTCCCGATTTGACGCGCCACCCCAATGTGGTGGTCGTCGTGCAGGTTCAACCCGACGGTCTACACCCGATTTCATGGACTTTTGACAAGCGTGTTCCCCACAAAATGGTGCGCGAGCGGATTGAACGATTCGCGCAGTGGAGTGGGCGCTCTGTCGCCTATGTCGAAGTCGGGGATGATAGCCTCAAGCGCGACGCGAAACCTGGGGAGCTTTTCACGGTTGCCAGTTTTGCTTCGGGCGGACTGGTAGACCTCCGCGAGGGTACGCTCAATCTCACGCCTATCGCGCGCACCTTTGCCGACTTGCCGGTTGTGCATGTATATGTGTTGCTCCCACGCCATGTTGAGTACGCTGGCTATTTTCACTATTCGAGCCCGCATTTACAGATGTGGACCCGTGCGGAGCCAGCGATGTGGCGGAGCGTGATCTTCATCCACACGCCTGATCCTGCCGTGCTGGAAATTCCCCTCAAGCGTCCCAAGCCGCAGCCGCAAGCGGTTCCTGCGCCCACGCCAACACGCCCCCCGACCGCATGGTTGATTTCCCTGATTCTGCTCGCGGCGCTTCTGGCAGGGGCAGGGATTTTCTGGTTCACCACGAAAATTCTGAAGCGACAAACCGACGCATCCACCGTCCAACCTGAAACAGACTTTTAGCAGGAGGCATTTCGTATGCTGAGCTACACCTTAGAGGACCTGATTAAAACCGCGTATGAGCTACGCGCGTCCGATATCTTTATCAAAGCAGGCGCGCGCCCTGTGATGCGCCTCCATGGGAAAATCACGCCTTTCGAGCAAGCATTGGAGCCGCTGACGCCCAGCCAATCGCGCGACCTCTGCTTCTCGCACATGAGCCATGAGCAAGTTGCCAAGTTTGAACATCGCTTGGCGATCGACCTCGCGTTCACGGTGGAGGGCGTGTGCCGTATCCGCGCCAATGTGTATATGCAGCGGCAGACCGTTGCGGGCGTGTTCCGTTTGATCCCGTTGCAGCACTGGAAGCTGGAAGAATTGTGGCCCGAAGAGCCAGACATCGCGCGCGTACTGGCAGGGCTAACCCAGTACCGACAGGGGCTGGTGCTGGTCACAGGTCCCACAGGCTCGGGTAAATCCACCACGCTCGCGGCGATGATTGACCTTATTAACGAAACCCGTCGTGGGCACATCGTGACTATCGAAGACCCGATTGAATTTGTCCATAACGATAAGTTATCTATCGTGAGTCAACGCGAGGTAGGAATCGACACAGAGTCGTTCATCGACGCGATGCGCTCGGTGGTGCGTGAAAGCCCCGACATTATCCTCATCGGCGAGATGCGCGATGTCGAAACGATGCATGCCTGTATGCAAGCCGCCGAGACGGGGCACCTCGTCTTTTCCACTGTTCACACGCCCAGCGCGTATGAGACGATGGACCGTATCGTGAACATGTTCCCCCCTGAAGAGAAGAAGCACATCTTGCAGCGTCTGGCAAACACCTTGCGTGGCATCGTGGCGCAAAAGCTGGTGCCGCGCGTGGGCGGGCAGGGGCGTATCGCCGCAGTGGAGATTATGATTAACACCCCCACCGTCGAGAAGATGATCGAAGACGGACACATCGGCGAGATTTACCACGCCATCCGCGAAGGCGAACACTGGGGCATGCGCACGATGAATCAGTGCCTGTATCGCTATGTGCAGAAGCAGCTCATCACGCCCGAGGATGCGATGAACTACGCAGGCATTCACTCCGAACTGCGTCAGATGCTCCGACGGATGTAGCGCCACCCTCAAACGGCACACTTTCGGCTTTGATTGACAGCGCCAGCACGAGACGCCAACTTGTGCTGCCTCTGTGTGGAACTGCGCCCGCTGTCGCCCACCGTGCTTGAACTGGTAAAGGTTCCGTGGGGCAGGCATCGAGCTTGCCCCACGGAGGGGTGGAAGGAAGGTCGCGTTAGTTGCGCGTTTCCAGAGGGAAGTTGTGCTCCTGCCAGGCTAAGATACCGCCCGTGAGGTTATACAGATTGCGGTAGCCCTTTGCCATCAGCGCGCTGATTGCCGTGCTGGATCGGTCCCCGCCTAAGCAATGCACAATCACCGGGCGGTCGTTGGGGATTTCGTGCAGGCGCTGTAGTACGCGTCCTGCGTGGATGTGCATTGCGTTCGGGATGTGTCCCTCTTTGTATTCCGAGAGCCCACGCACATCCAGAATCGCCGCCTCGCCTGAACGCCAGAGCTGGTACGCTTGCTCTGCCGTGATTTGCGGTACGGTCTCCAGCTCACTGGGCGCATAGCCCTCCAGCGAGGGGATATAGCCGATGACATCATCTAACCCGACCCGAACCAGTTGGCGCACTAAGGTCTCGATCTTCTCGGTCGGGGCGAGCAGCACCAGCGGCTTGTCGTAGGGGAGTAGCCAGCCCGCCCAAGTAGAGAACATTCTGCCAGCGGGGATGTTGATGGCGCCGCGGAGGTGCCCGCCTGCGAAGGCGAACTTGTCGCGCGTGTCTATTAGCACGGCGCCTGCGTCCATCGCTTTTTGGAACGCTTCGGGGGTGAGCTGCGGCGGCTCTGGCAGTTTGCCCAGAATGCGCATTCCGTCGCGATTGAGACGCTTCATTACAGCGAAGTAGGTGGGGGCTTCGGGCTGATCGGCAAGCAGGTCCTTCACGAAGGTCGCCTCATCGTAGTTGGCGATCGCGCGCGCCCACCAAGCATGGCGACGCTCATAGCCCAGCGTGGAAGCAGGCAGGGCACCCAATGCTTTCCCACAGGCAGACCCTGCACCGTGCCCAGGCCAAATTTGCAGGTAGTCGGGCTGCTCGATAAACTTCACGAGGCTCTGATAGAGTTTGCGTGCGCCCGGCTCGGCAGTGCCTGTGATGCCAGCAGCCTCTTCCAACAGGTCGGAGCGCCCTAAGTCGCCGACGAACATAAAGTCTCCCGTGATTGCGATGATGGGGTCATCCGTGTCCTTGCCGTCGTAAATAAGGAAGGTGATATGCTCGGGGGTGTGTCCGGGGGTATGCACGGCGCGCACGCGCACATTGCCAATCAGCCACTCGTCGCCGTCTTTCAAGAGGCGGTATTTGAAACCCTCTAAACCTTTGTATTTCCAGTTCTCATCGCCTTCATCCGAGAGGTAGAGGGTCGCGCCTGTGGCGTGCGCCAGTTCGCGAGCGCCTGATAAAAAGTCCGCGTGGATATGGGTTTCGCCAACCGCGACGATGTTCAACTTAGTCTCTTGCGCCAGTTGCAAGTACACATCGATATCGCGTCGGGGGTCAATCACCATCGCTTCCCCCGTGGCGGGGCATCCGAAAAAGTAGGATGCCTGCGCCAGTCCATCTTCGTAGATTTGCCGAAAGATCATCGTTTCACCTCCGTTGGTTGTGCTACGATTTTCACAGAAAACGCACCGCGCAGGTCGCCTAACTGGTAGCCTGTGGCTTTATCGTTGGGGTAGCGCTCACGGATCAGGCGGCGCACTTCCGGTTTGATTTGCGTGCCGTGGCATTCCAAGCAGAGTGGCATGGCGACCATAATCGGGCGCATGTAGCGATACACCCGTTGCCCGCGTTCGGTGCGCCACTCTGCCACCTCCTGCAGTGGTTTGCCGGCTTTCTGGTCGCGCTCCCACTGCTGTAAGATGCGGCGCTCCCAAGCGTCGGGGGTATTGCGCGGGTTGCGGTTTTTGAGCGAGACGCGTCGGATGTTCACGCCCTGCTCGCGTCCAATTTGCTGCGTCAAGGACTGAGCAACTTGAGCGCACACTTGCACCCCGCGCTCTGCGCCGCCTTGCTGGTATTCCTGATTCAGCCGTGCGAGCAACCGTGCGAGCACCGCATCCGACGCCGCGCGCGCCCGCTGGAGAAGTGTATCGTCTGATGCCTGCTGCCCGATGCTCATACCGAGCAACACACCTAACAGTCCTATAAACATCACAAGCCGTTTCATAAACCTTCCTCCTGGTGAGACCAAGCATTCTTGGTTAGGGCGCTGATTCTCTTAAGATGGCTATACACGCCCTCATGAGGGTTAGAGTCGATCATGCGGCAAAAAGATTCACGCCGCCGCCCATTACTGGCTCGATGCTATAATTCTAACCATCCGATGGAAGCACCTGACTATCGCGAGCGGCGCTATCTTTCAGCAGTTGAGGCAGCGAAGTTTCTTGGCGTCTCAACGAGAGCCGTACATCAATTGGTGAGTGAGGGGGTTCTCCCCGCACAAGTTGCTGCCAGCGGACAGTATCGATTTGATATTCGTGATCTCAAGCAGGTGCGCCTCAGCCGTCAAGAGCAGCCAACTCCAAAAACAGAATCCGTCCCCAACACGCACACCATTCAGTTAAACCAAACTACACAGACCATTTATGTGAAAAACGCCCAGTCGATGACGGAAATTGCTCCAAAGAGCGTCCACCTTGTTGTTACCTCGCCCCCCTACTTCAACGCTAAGATGTATGCTGCAGAGCCTATACCAGGCGATTTGGGCGACATTCACGATTTAAATGAGTGGTTGAACGCCATCGCACAAGTCTGGCAGGAGGTCTACCGTGTACTCCAACCCGGGCGTAAGTGCTTTATCAACCTCATGAATCTTCCTATACGCACATCGGATGGCAGTTTTCGCTCTCTCAACCTCGTGGGTAAGACTATCGATTTATGTGAATCTATCGGTTTCATCTTCAAGCGCGACATTGTCTGGCATAAAACGAACTCTGTGCGAGCACATTTTGGCACTTATCCCTACCCTGGAGGAATTCTTATCAATCACATGCACGAGTTTATCTTGGAGTTTGAAAAGCCTGCACCACGTGGATACAGCAAATATACACATCTAACGCACGAACAAAAAGAGAGGTCAAAGTTAGATAAGGAGTTTTGGATTACAATTAAGAAAAGCGATGTTTGGACGATTAAGCCCGAGGGGAGTGGTGATAATCGCGACCATGTCGCGCCGTTCCCTGTGGAGTTACCCTATCGACTCATCAAGGCGTACAGTTATATTGGCGAGACGGTGTTGGATCCTTTCGTAGGTTCTGGCGCGACGCTGCTTGCCGCGGCGATGCTGGAACGCAATGGTATCGGCTACGAGATTAACCCGCTGATTGCAGGAGGCGCATTAGAGCGCTTGCGCAACGCCCAGCTCACAATGGGGTTCTAAATGCAGCACGACCCACGCACCACTTATGCGAAAGCCAGCGACATCAAGGGACGTACTTCCTTAGAGTATCGGCTCGACATGAAACGCAAAGCAATTGCCGAGCTTGAAGCCATGACTTGGATTGAAGACATCCTGAAGGAGCAATATCATGGCAAAGAAGTTCGGGTGGAGAAGTCGGGGGGCGACCGATTTTTGTGGTTCCTACGCAGGGGCGGCGTGTCCAGAGAACCAGATTACATAGCCCACATGGGTGAACAGCAGAAGAAAATCGAGTTTCAATACGCAGAAAAAGAATCGCTGGATTTTTACGATTTCAAAATCACAAAAGTGGTCTCTGGCAAGAAACGAACTCCGCGCAGCGATGTGCTTTTCCTCTATATAGATAAACCGCGCTGCAAGTATGCGCTTTTAAACGCAGAATGGATTCACCAAAATGCGAAGATAGACGAAGTTCCTGCGTGGCGTACCCAGGCGTACCGGGTGCCTGCTGACAAATTCCAAAAGTTGCTGGTTGAAGACGAAAAGCTAAAACCTTTGATTGAAAGCATAGACGCCAAGAACGCCCTACTCCGTTTTCAGGGTGAATTGTACCAACGGATGCGAGACAATCTGCAAGCAAAGATCGAAGAGACGGTTGTGAGTAAAACTACATTCTCAATCGTTCCCGAAACACTCGAAGGGTTTTTTGAGGCATGTTTTATCCTAAGCGTCATAGAGAAGTGTCCTCAGCAGATTAATTCATGGCTTGAGCAGGGGCTTCGCCATGGTTTTAGCTCCCTAGCCCAGGCGTTTATGGCAGCGTTTAGTCTGGATTTCCTGTATTTTTGCTTGTCGTCAACAGAAGGAGTAGAACCATCGCGTATTGCACACAGGCTCAAACAACTATCCAGTTTTGTAGATGCACATTTCAATAACGATGGTTCCTACTCAAGTAGGGACGGAAATTTGCCATGCGAGGAAACGCGGTATGCTCTGTTCGTAGTGAACATCGTAGAGGATATCATTCAGGATATGTTGCATTACTATGCAGAAGCCCTGCCTGAGGGAGAGCGCCCCGAACCGATTCGTCGAATTTTCCAGTCCTTAAGGGATCCGTTGCGAACTGCTCAATACGTTCGTCAGTCATGCATTCCCGAGGCGTAAGTAGGAGTTGCAAAGGCAGGACTGTCTTTGCACCACAGTCGGTTGTGGTGCGGACAGCCCTGCCGCGGTTATGCGCGCCCGCGCAGCATCAGGTTCCAATACATCCACGGCAGCCCGTACTTCTTGAGGAGCCACATATCGAAGCGCTCCTTGCATGTGTTAATGAGCGGTACTGTAGGAGTTGGCGTGTTGCTGTAGTCGAACTCCGCCAGCACCATGCGTCCATAGGCGGTGACGAGCGGGCAGGAGGTGTAGCCGTTATAGCGCTTGTTGGGCTCCTTGCCGTTCATCACTTGAATCAGGTTGTTCACGACGACGGGGGCTTGTTTGCGTACCGCCGCGCCTGTGCGCGAGGTGGGCAGTCCTGCGGCATCGCCCAGACTGAATACATTACAATAGACAGGGCTTTGGAGGGTGTGAATGTCCACATTCACGAAACCGACCATGGCACCATCGGGGTGGGCGAGAGGCGATTCGCGCACGAACTTTGGGGCGCGTTGGGGCGGTCCGATGTGCAGCATATCGAACTCGATTTCGCGCGTTTCGCCGGGTTTGTCTTTCAGGGCGAAGGTCGCTACTTTACGATTGGGGTCAACCGCTATCAACTCATGTTTGGTGAG
>NKPV01000309.1 GCA_002254605.1 Armatimonadetes bacterium JP3_11 | reverse complement strand
CCTCGGCGTTCGATTCGGTTTGCGCCCAGCCCAGCAGTAGGCTCTCGTAGCCTCCCCAGCTACAGCCGAATCGGAACAGGCGCAGCCTGTCAGCAAAAGTGTAAGCTTGCTCTTCTTGAATTGGGTGCGTCTCAAAACTGAACAGACTGCTGTAGCCACGCATTTGCGCTTGTGCCAGGGCGTGTTGGGGGTGCGTAGGTAAGCCGGGATGATGAACCTTTGCGATTTGCGGTTGCGCTGCCAACCACTCGGCGACCTTTAGCCCGCTCTTGTGGGCGCGCTCCATGCGCATGGGCAGGGTACGCAGCCCGCGCAATAACAGCCAGCCTGCCAGAGGGTCTAAGACGCCCCCCAGCAGTTCGCGGGTGCGTCGAACTTCCTCAAGATGCTCTTTACGCCCAGCGACGACGCCCGCCAGTAGGTCGCTG
>NKPV01000234.1 GCA_002254605.1 Armatimonadetes bacterium JP3_11 | reverse complement strand
TAATCGTCTGCGTGCCCACCAGCCAATCGTACTGCTCGTACACCCAACGCTTGCTGGCAACCGATGGGGACGCCAAGAGTTTCAGTAGCACCGTGTTCATATCCTCGGGGATGGGCACTTGCGCCAGGTCTAAACGCTGCGCCTCCTTCAGATAGGCGGGTTCTTCGGTCTCCAAGTAGTAAACGGGGCACTGCTTGGTGAGGTAGTCGGGGGGGATTTCGGCGACGAGTTCACCCCGATGACGCACGCGCAATACAGGCTCCTCGATGACGCGCCCAATCACCACCGCGTTCAGCCCCCACTTGCGGAACACCTCCGCCACCGCCTCCTCGCGTCCCGCCTGCACATAAAGCAGCATCCGCTCCTGCGATTCGGAGAGCATGATTTCGTAGGGGGTCATGTCGGCTTCGCGCGTGGGCACGAGGCTCGTGTCGATTTCTACGCCTGTGCCCGATTTAGAGGTCGGCTCGCAAGTCGTGCAAGTCAGCCCCGCCGCGCCCATATCCTGCATGCCCAGCACCGCGCCCGTGTCAAGGGCTTCTAAGGTGGCTTCAATCAGCAGTTTCTCCATAAACGGGTCGCCGATTTGTACATTGGGGCGTTTCTCCTCTTGGTCTTCCCCCAGCGTTTCGGAGGCGAAAGTGGCGCCGTGGATGCCGTCGCGTCCTGTGCTGGCGCCGACATACATTACCGCGCTCCCCGGCACATCGGCGCGAGCGGTCACGATACGATTCAGCGGCGCAACGCCCACCGCCATCGCGTTCACCAGCGGGTTGCCCGAATAACACGGATGGAAATAGACCTCGCCCGCAACCGTCGGCACGCCGATGCAGTTGCCGTAGCTGGAGATGCCCTCCACCACATGCTCAAACAGATAGCGGTTGCGCGGCTCGTTCAAGGGACCAAAGCGCAGCGAGTCCAAAATCGCGATAGGGCGGGCGCCCATCGTGAAGATATCGCGGATGATGCCCCCCACGCCCGTCGCCGCCCCCTGATGAGGTTCTACCGCCGAAGGATGGTTATGGCTCTCCACCTTGAACGCGACACCCAGATTCTCATCCAGGGGAATAATCCCTGCGTTCTCAAAGCCCGCGCCCTCCAGCGACTCGCGATACTTTTTAAAGAGACTCAACACCGGGCGCGAGTATTTATAACCGCAGTGTTCCGACCACATCACGGCGAACATGCCCAGTTCCACATCGGTCGGCTCGCGTCCCATCAGGTCCACAATGCGCTGGTACTCGGCGTCGGTCAGTCCCATGTCGCGCCACACTTCGGGCGCACGGCAGAGAGTCCTCATCAAGACAAAGTGTACCTGACACGGGCACATGAGGCTCCCCACGGCTTCGCCGATTCGCTACCTCAATGGCAGGAATCGGGTCGGTGTGAGACTAATAAAGATGTAGAACACTCAGGGGGTACGGATGTGTACCGAAACTGAATGGCGTGCTTGGATGCTTTCTGTAGCCCAGCCCTTGACGCGCTGCGCGGCAGACGCGGAAGATACCGTGCAAGAGGTCCTGCTGCAGTTTTGGGAGGTGTTCGGTGTCCTGCCTTGGGAATATCACCCGCATCAGTGGGCGCGAACCGTTTGCCGACGCTGGCTTCGCCTCCGCGCTATTGATTGGAACCGCCGCGCATCAACGCAACGAAACATCACGCTTGAAAACTGGGATGCTCCTTTACCCGAGGGTCACGAGGGTTCTGAAACCCGCCTCATAGAACACGCTGAGATGCAGCTGCTTCGACAGAGGCTTGAGGAGCAGCTCTCTCCCCAACAGCAGGAGATGCTCCATCTTTATCTGGAGGGATATACCTATCAGGAGATTGCACGCCGCCTAAATGTCAGTGTGGGAACCGTCAAATGCCAATTCTGCCGAAT
>NKPV01000042.1 GCA_002254605.1 Armatimonadetes bacterium JP3_11 | reverse complement strand
TCCGTAATTAGGGTCTGACGCGATGCGCTGTAGATTAACCAACTATTAACCGCCAGCACGACTGCAGTCGCACAACCAACCATCAGCGTCAAAGTCAATACTATCGACCGATTGAATCGTTTTGTGTTTTCCATCCAGCGACCTCCATCCACATAGAGCGATTGTGGAAAAAACGATAGCGAAACTTTACTGATAAATTTATATCAGAGGCAGGAAAACCTTAGCGGATTGAGAAACAAACGGCTATGCGAATCGGCGTCCTGTCGGATACCCATGACCATATGAGCCACATCCGCCGCGCGGTGGAGGCGCTCAACGATTTGCAGGTGGAGTTGGCGCTACACGCAGGCGACTATGTCGCGCCATTTGTCGTAAATGAACTCGCGCGCTTGAATTGTCGTCTGATGGGGATTTTTGGCAACAACGATGGCGAACGGTTAGGACTGACGAAGAGAATCAGCGAAATCGGGCAAGTGCAAGTGCAGCCGCTGTTCCTGGAACTAAAGGGCTGCCGCATCGCGATGGTGCACGAGCCAGAATCTGTGGAGGCGTTTGCACGCAGCGGACTCTACGACTTGGTTCTCTACGGGCATACGCATCAACAGGAGTTGCGCACTGTGGGCGAGTGTCTTGTGTTAAACCCCGGCGAGGTATGCGGTTGGCTCACAGGCACCGCCACCTGCGCGGTAGTCACCCTGCCAGAGAAACAAGTGGAGATTCTGCGCCTTTGAAACAGGTACAATTCCTGCCGTGGCGTACATTAGCCTGTACCGCAAATATCGGGCGCAAACCTTCGATGAGCTAATGGGTCAGTCGCATGTGACGGTGACCCTACGCAACGCAATTCAGCAAGGCAGAATAGCGCATGCCTATCTGTTCTGTGGTCCGCGTGGTACCGGCAAAACCTCCAGCGCACGCCTTCTCGCCAAAGCACTCAACTGCGAACAGGGACCCACTCCGAACCCGTGCAATCAATGCCGATTCTGCCAGTCGATTCAGGCAGGCAACTGCGTCGATGTCGTCGAAATGGACGCGGCGTCCGAGACCAGTATCGAGGATGTGCGTACCTCCATTATCGAAAATGCCAAATACCCACCGATGGAGGCGCGTTATAAGATTTACATCATCGACGAAGTGCATGACTTATCTGCGAAGGCGTTCGACGCACTGTTGAAAACTATCGAGGAGCCTCCGCCGCATGTGATTTTCGTGCTGGCGACGACGGAGTTCCACCGCGTGCCCCCCACGATCCGCTCGCGCTGCCAGCGGTTCGACTTCCATCGGGGGACGATTGCCGACATCGCAATACGGTTGCAGCAAGTTCTGGATGCAGAAGGATTCCGTGCGGAGCCGGCAGCGCTCCATCTGGTGGCGCGGGCGGCGGACGGCTCGTGGCGCGACGCGCTGACGGCGTTGGAACAGGTCATCGCCTTCAGCGAGGACGGCGTTATTACTCCCCAGACCGTCTACCACGCGCTCGGTATGCTGGAAGACGAAACCTTGATGCAGATAACCGACGCGCTGTTGAACCACGACGCGGGCAAGGCACTCCATCTGTTGGACGGGCAGATGCTCTTAGGGCGCGAGCCGCGCACGCTCGCAGATGCGCTGATTCAGCACTGGCGGATGCTGATACAGGCAGCCCTGCATGCGCAAGACCAAGCAGGGATGTACGACCCTACCCTTTGGGGGGCGATGGTGGAGCAAGCGCGTCGTGCAGGTGTGCCCCGCTTGCTCCGCTGGTGGGAGCAGATGGCAGGCGCGCTCGGCGAAATGCGCAGTTCCGGCTCGCCCCGCGCGATTCTGGAACTGTACTTGCTGATGTTCGCCTGCGAATCCCCCACCCCCCACACAGCAACGCCTCCGCCGTCCACCGCGCCGACGACGGCATCGAGCCCACCTGCGGAGACTCCTGCCCAACCCCCCATTGCGCCTGCCATACCCTCGCCCAAACAAGAGCAAACCACCATACCCACCGTGTCTACAGGCGAAGGTATAGACCCCGACTACGCTAATCAGCTCTGGCATCAAAAAGTGGAGGAGTTGGGACAACGCAGCCCTGCAGGAAGGACGAATCTGCGCGGTTCGCGTGTCCTCATTGAAAACGGCACAATCCGCCTGATTCTCGCCAGCCAGATGGCTTACGAGTTTTTCCGCCAGAAATCCGAGCGAGAGCGAAACTTAATCCAAACGGTGCAGTCAGCCCTGGGGATGCCCAACGCTCCTGTAAAGTTGGAGTACAGCCAAGAGCCGCCTCGTGAAGCACCCCCACCCCCTCCTGTCGCTGAAGCGCCCGTGCTGGAAGGTGAGGCACTCATCGACGCAATCAACCAAACCTTCAACGGGCACGAGGTGGAGCCTGAAGCGTGAGCAAACGGGTACAATACGCCTACAGTGTTTCGCAAGATACTGGTTGCAAATCGGGGCGAGATCGCGGTACGGGTGATCCGCGCGTGCCGTGAATTGGGTATCCAAAGCGTGGCGGTCTACTCTGAAGCCGACCGCGACGCGCTGCATGTGCAACTTGCGGACGAGGCAATCTGTATCGGACCGCCACCCAGCACGGAGAGCTACCTGAACATTCCCCATATCCTCATGGCGGCGCAGATCACAGGCGCGGAAGCGATCCACCCCGGATATGGCTACCTCTCCGAGCGTAGTAGCTTTGCACAAGCATGCGCCTTACAGGGCATCAAGTTTATCGGTCCGCCGGTAGACGCGATTACCAAAATGGGAGACAAGTCCCTGGCGCGTGCAATCGCCCATAAGGCTGGCGCGCCCGTGCTGCCCGGCACAGAACAGGCACTCCAAAGCGAAGACGAAGCCGTCACAGCCGCGCGACAAATTGGCTTCCCCCTACTTATCAAGGCAGCAGCAGGCGGCGGGGGGCGTGGCATTCGCCGCGTGATGAGCGAGGACGACTTGATACCTGCCCTGCGTATCGCCCAATCGGAAGCGCAGGCGGCGTTCGGCTCGCCCGAAGTCTATCTCGAAAAATATATCCCCGAACCGCGCCATATCGAAGTACAAATCTTAGCCGACGAGTATGGGAATGTGCTGCACCTGTATGAACGCGAATGCTCCATTCAGAACCCACGCCACCAGAAGATGATTGAGGAAGCCCCTGCGCCGAACCTAAAACCCGAAACGCGCCGCGCCTTAGGCGAGGCAGCGGTCAAAGTCGCTCAGGCAGTCGGGTACCAGAACGCAGGAACCATCGAGTTTCTGGTGGACGCTGAAGAGAATTTCTACTTTATCGAGATGAATACCCGTCTCCAAGTGGAGCATCCCGTCACGGAGGCGATTACGGGTACCGACATCGTGCAGTGGCAGATTCGCATCGCCGCCGGCGAGCGACTCTCTTATAACCAAAGTGAGATCCGCGTCAGCGGACATGCCATCGAGGCGCGTCTGACAGCGGAGATCCCCGAGCAGGACTTCACTCCGTCCACAGGGCGCATTAGCGAATGGACGCCACCGGGCGGACCTGGCGTGCGTGTTGACAGCCACCTCTACACCGGTTATAGCATCCCACCTTACTACGACCCGTTGCTGGCGAAGGTTATCGTGCATGCACCTACTCGAGACATGGCAGTTGCTCGTTTGCAGCGCGCTCTGCACGAAACACGCATCACGGGCGTCTCCACCTGTCGAGACTTCCTGTTGCGTATTATCGCGACCGACGAGTTTCGTCTGGGCAAGGTTTCCACCCCATTTGTGCCACGTCTGTTAAAGGGCATGCTGACGACGGGAGGCGTGCGATGAACGGTAAGTCCACAGGACGCCGTGCCGTGCGCGAGTGGGCGCTGCGTACCCTGTATCAAATCGATCTCGGCGGCAAACCCCCAGAAGAAGCCGTCGAGGAGGTGCTGAGCGTCGCCGCGCTCGACCCCGGTGATGCAGACACGGTGCGCGAACTGGTCTACGGCACAACGCGCCTGCAGCCAACGGAGCTAGACCCTTTGATACAGCAGTACGCACGAGGCTGGACGATTGACCGCATGGCAGTGATTGACCGTAATCTTCTGCGCCTCGCACTGTACGAATTACGCTACCATCCCGAACAGCCCTACAAGGTGGTCATCAACGACGCGATCGAGCTGGCGAAGAAATACAGCACCGCGGAGTCGGGGCGATTCGTGAATGGCATTTTGGGGGCGATTGTCCGACAGATGTACCCTGAAGAATCACTTCCGCCAGAAAAAGAAGACAGCTCAGCGCAGAGCGAGTAGCCCGCGCTACTGGGGTGGCGTTGTTCCCACAAGCGTGCCATCCCGCGCGATGAGGACACCCAGCTGCTTCGCGCGTCGCTCCGCCTCGCGTGTCACGGTGCGCCCCATCGCGACGCCAATCGCCGAATAGCCGTGTTTCTGCAAAATGGCGGCGCGCTCGTGAGCGCGATCCACATCACGGACGCCAACACCCCACGAAACCTCGATCACCAGCCAATATTCCTGTCGCGTCATTTTGGTCTGCGCGTGAACGAACAGGTCGGCATAGAGGAGTTCCGTAGCATCTTCCTCGTCCAAAACCAGCATCTCGCCAATCAAGGGATAGAGTTGCTCGGAGTCGTAAATGCGCAGGATCTTGAAGTGTCGCCCCAGCACCGAGGGGATGCGTCGTCGCGCTTTGAGTTCTTCGGAATCGCCCTTCAGCTCGGCAACATTCTGTTCTACTTTCGTCAATCGGTGCTCCATTTTGTCAACCCGATCGCGTACCTCCAGAGCGATCTGCTTCGCCTCCCGTGCCTCTTGCTTGGCTTCCAGTGCAGCCTGCTTCGCCTCCTGCGCCTCTTGCTTGGCTTCCAACGCGGCTTGCTTCGCCTCGTGGGCGACTTTTTCCACCGCGTCTAAGCGTACAAGTATCTGCTGAACCACCTCTGTGAGGCGGTCCAGTCGCTCAGGCACAGCGAACAGCTCCTCCATCTGCAACGCTTCAATCATTGCGCGGCGCAGACGAGGAAAGCGTCGCAGCGCTTCGATACTACGCTCCAGTGCCTGCTCTTCCTCAGGCGAGAACTTCAAATCGTCCACATTAAAAGTATACCTTTTTAGGCAGCGGGAACCTGCCGTCCAAGGAGCAACTGCAACATCTGGCGGTTCAGTTCTGCACCTTGCACTCCCGAATTCACCAGTTGCCAATAAGCCTCCACGCGCGGTACCTCGGATTCGCGGTAGAGATGAAGGGGGGGCAGCGTGGAATCGGCAAACAGCGAAAACCCCAGCGATTCCGCCCGCAGACAAAAGTGCCTATCCTCGCCCATTAGCATGCTCCCACGCAGTTCGCTAAAGCAGACCCCGGCTTCGACCGCTCTGCGTGCAATCAGCGTACAAGCCCCCAGTCCGCTTACACGGTACAGTCCCGGCTGAAATGCCAGCGCACTGAGGAACGCTTCTACACGACGACGCTGCTCTTCGGGTGGCACTTCATGGGAGCGACTCACTCGGCAAAGCGTGTAAAAATCGGTATACCAAACATTCGGCAGGGGTGGCTGATCAGGCGACCAAGATGTCCAAAAGACCTGCGACACGATTTCACGACCATAAGCAATCATCTGACGCAGGGTATGAGGGTGCAGCACAAGGTCGCTATCTACCAGAAAAGCGTAGTCAAATCGGTGCTGCAGCGCTGCTTGGAGCGCCCCGTCCTTGATGGCAGCAAGACGCCAAATGAGGCTCTCATTCCACTGGTGCTGGATTTCAGTTCGGTTGTAGGGTTCCCCTACAGGAAGCCGCAACCGACGCACTGGGGCATCCATCTGGTTTGCAAACTCGCGAAGCATCTGTGAAGCGTGCCCATCATCGTTGTTGTCGATGAAAAGGTATTCCGTCTCGATCCCCGCCGTATCCAGTTGTTGCAAACCAAACAGGAAATGCTTCAGAATGGTCGGTTTCTGACGCACCGGTGAAACAATCAGCACACGCGGCGTTGTGACTTCGTCGGGATGCGACTCCTTATCGCGTACCGCAACCAAAATAACACCATCTTCGGGTTCTTCGGTAATTTCGTAGTGGGTTCTGTATCCCCACTGGCGCCAATCGATTTCTTGCGCCGTGCCAAGCGGTGCAATCACTACAGCCCAGCGGGCAGAGACGGCTTCCACACGGTTCAATAAGGCTTGTACGGGCTGATTCGGCTCTGCGATGGCGATTACGCAGTCGCAGTGAAATGTGTTGGGCAGTGCGGTGAGGTAGCGCTGTCCGAGAGGAAGGCGGGGACCCATGATTGAAGGGTTGCACAATCCGAACACCGTGCTGTAGGGCAGGTAGTATTGGAGAAACTGCGTGGTTGCGCCGTCCGCAGCGTTGATGTCGAGTAGTGTCCATGTTCGCGAACGGGTGAACGGCAAGTTCTCCAGAGCCAGTTGTGCCAAGCGAAGCCGAAAAGGGTGCATAGTCTCGATTATCGGCGACAGTGCGGTATAATGCTCAGTGGGAGTGCGCTATGAGACGATGGTCACGCTACACGCCCTATCTGATTGTGTTGCTCGCATTTCTGGGACTGCTGGGCTGGATACGCTACGAGCATCATCGCGGGGAGAACTTTGTGCGTGAGTCGGTATCTTTCGCGGAGCCAAACTGGGCAAACACTTTGCCACTTATCCGCGCCGAGGCGCAGCGCCACGCAACAGAGGAAACCAAACTCGCTGCCCTCACTCAACACCTCACCGCGGCTTATCGCCATATGGATGTGCCCCTGCGCTTCAAGGTGGTCCGAACCGATGATGACGCGCTGGCGGTGCGTCTGAACGCGGGAGTGATGCTGCCCCGTTGGTACACAGCACGTGCCGCACGCATCGCCCACACCGAAGCGCGGCGTCTGCTCGGACACGAAATACCCATCCATATCTATGAGACCTATGTGGTCGGGCGCTCGCGCTGGATTGGAGACTGCCGCGAGCGCAACGGCATCCTGGAGGTCGCTTTGCGATAACACAGCCATGCGAGTCGCCTTTTTCGATTTGGAGGATTGGCAGCCTCAATATTTGCAGCAGGGATTGCAGCGCCTTCAGATTGCTGATCAAGTGCAAGCTGCGTTTTTCCATGACCACCTCAGCCCCGAAGCGGCGGCACGCTACGCCGAATTTGAGGCGATTGTGGTTTTCATCTGGACGAAAGTGGGGCGCTCCGTCTTGGAATCGTTGCCGAACCTGCGCCTTGTGCTGACGATGTCCACAGGATACGACCATATCGACCTACAAGCGTGTCGCGAGCGGGGGATTACTGTATGTAATGTACCCCACTATGGCGAGAATACGGTGGCGGAGCATACCTTCGCGTTGATTTTATCCCTCTCGCGGAAGTTGCATGCGGCGTACTTTCAAGGGCTGCGCGGTGATTTTCACATCCGCGCCCTGCGCGGGTTCGATTTGTACGGTAAGACGCTGGGGGTGATTGGCGCGGGCAATATTGGGCTGCATGTGATCCGGATTGCGCGTGGTTTCGGGATGCGTGTGCTGGCGCACGACATACGCCCCCATCCCTTGCTTGCAGAAGTCTTGGGGTTCACCTACACCGATTTGGACACACTACTCAAAGAGTCCGATATCGTGTCGCTCCATGTGCCTGCGCTGCCTGAGACCTACCATCTGATTAACCGCGAGACGCTGAGCAAAATGAAACGCGGAGCGCTGCTCATCAACACGGCGCGGGGCAGCGTGGTGGATACCGAGGCGTTACTGTGGGCTTTAGAAGAAGGCATTTTGGGCGGTGCAGGGCTGGATGTGATCGAGGGCGAGGAGTATATCCAAGAGGATACCGCCCTACTGCGCATGCCCGTCGCGGAGCAGACACTCAAACAAGTGGTGCAGGCGCATCTGTTGCTGCGGCGCGATGATGTGGTCTTCACACCCCATATCGCTTTTAACAGTCAGGAGGCGGTGGAGCGCATCCTGGACACCACGCTGGAGAACCTCAAGGCATTTCTGGAAGGGCGTCCCCAGAATGTAGTGAGTTAACTACTCCACCTTGGGCAACTCTGTGCGGTTTGCCGGTCCGATACGCAGCGGAGGCCAGAACACGAACAGCGCTCTCCCGACCACGCGGTTGGCGTCGAGCAAGCCCCAGTGATGCCCATCGCTGCTGTTGTTGCGATTATCGCCCAGCATCAGGTACTTGCCCTTCGGGATAGGCTGGGAGGGGGAACGCAACACTTTTTGACGCTCCGCCTCGTCGAACACAGGCTGACGCATGGTGTGCTCGCCGCCTTTCCAGATGTCGCCGAAATCGTTGTACTCGTAGACCCAGCCGTCGATGATTTTCATCGAATACTGAGGCACGCCGTTCACATACGGCTCGTTGAGCAGTTTGCCGTTCAAGTATAATCCTTCGCCTGCTTTGACCTCGATCACATCGCCTGGGAGACCGATAAGCCGTTTCACGAAGTCGGTCTTGCCCGGCGTCTGCCAAGGGTTCAGTGCCCAGTCGGGGGCACGGAACACCACGATATCGAACCGTTTCGGCTCACGAAAACGATAGGTGAACTTATCCACCATCACCACATCGCCGACGCGCAGCGTGGGAACCATCGATTCGGAGGGGATATAGAACGGTTGCACGAGGTACGGACGAATGAGGAGGTAGACGAGGATGCCCGCGTAGATAATCGCGTCCAGCAGGTTGTTGACGAACTGTGCGGGTCGGTTCTGCCAAGGCGCGACGCCCAGGCGAATCACGATCGCCACTGCCATCGCGATGACAATCGTCGCAACGGGCAGTCGCGCCAGCGTCTCAATCCAGTTCAGGGGACCCGAGGGTGGGGCGAACGGCTCCATCAGCGGCTCAAGTCCTCTTTTAGGCGCGCCGCCTTGCCCGACAAGTTGCGCAGATAGTAGAGTTTCGCGCGACGCACCTTTGCCTTGCGCACCACTTCAATCTTGGCGACCATCGGCGAATGGATGGGGAAAGTGCGCTCTACACCCACACCGTAGGACACCTTGCGCACGGTGATGGTGTCGGCGATGCCGCGATTCTTGCGGGCAATCACCACGCCCTCGAAAACCTGGATACGCTCCTTGCCACCTTCCACAACGCGCACATGCACGCGCACCGTGTCGCCCGGGCGAAACTCGGGCACATCGGTTTTCAGATAAGGCTGCTCTATTTCCTGTAGTACGCTGTGGTTCATCATAGCACCTCGCTTTTGGGTTCTCTCAATGCGCGTATAGGATACCCCAATGCGCAGGTGAAGATTATACCTAATGCGACAAGGGACAAACGAGGCGCGTCGAACCCCATTTAGTAGGGCGCAATACGGTCAGGGGGCGTATTCACGCCCCTCCTCCCCCTAAAGGGGAGGAGGGGGAAGGCTTACTGCCCACGCCTTCGGAGGAAAGCGGGTACATCCAGGTCTTCGCGCGTGGGGCGAGTGGGTTCAGGTTTCGTTCGGTCGGGGGGCGGGGTGGCAGCGCGTAGGGATTCGGGGTTGGCAGGGCGCGCCCCCGAAATGGTGTCGCTGGAACGCTCGACGGAACCGCTCAAATCCAGCGGATGCGGCGCGCGCTGTGGCTCTGGCTGCATCACTACAGCGTGCTGCCCAGAGTCTTCAGGGAAGCCCGTCGCCAACACTGTCACCTGCACCACATCGACCATGCCGGGCTTGATCACTTGTCCGTAGATGATGTTTGCATCTTCCTGGTCGGTCATCTGGCGCAAGAGTTCCATCGCTTCTTGAATCTCGAAGATGCCGATGTCCTCGCCTGCGGTGATGTTGACCAGCAGGCGTCGTGCGCCATAGATGGAGGCTTCCAGCAACTTACTGGAGGACGCATCTTGCACCGCTTGGATTAAGCGGTTTTCGCCGGTACCTTTGCCGATGCCCATCAGTGCGGTGCCCGCGTCTTTGAAAATGGTTCGAACATCGGCGAAGTCCACATTGATTTCCCCGGGATAGGTAATGATGTCGGAGATGCCTTGCACGCCACTGCGCAGCACATCGTCCGCCATGCGGAATGCCTCGGTCATGGTGGTGGTGCGTTCGGAGACGCCGATGAGACGGTCGTTATGCACCACGATCATGGCGTCGACATGTTTGCGCAGGAGTTGCGCTCCCTCTTCAGCGACTTTCCAGCGGCGAGGTCCTTCGAACTTGAACGGTTTCGTAACGACGGCGATGGTCAGTGCGCCCAGTTCTTGGGCGATCTCGGCGATAATGGGCGCAGCACCGGTGCCGGTGCCACCGCCCAGTCCTGCGGTGATGAATACGAGGTCTGCGCCTTCCAAAACTTTGCGGATCTCCTGTCGGCTCTCTTCGGCGGCGCTGCGTCCCGCTTCAGGATTCCCACCTGCCCCCAGCCCGCGGGTAATCCCGACGCCGAGTTGCATCTTTATCGGCGCCCGGGACTTGTTCAACACCTGCGCGTCTGTGTTCATCGCGATGAACTCCACACCTTCCACGCCAACTTCAATCATTCGGTTCACCGCGTTGCCGCCGCCACCGCCGACGCCGACGACCTTCAGCTTCGCCTGCAGTTCCGACAGATTTGCTGCGTTAAAGATAGCCGAATTTGGGGTGCGTTCCTTTGCCATGATGGTTCTCCTGAACAATGAGTTATTGGTTTCTACGAAACCAGTGTTTTAGGGTTTGAACGAGCTGTTTCCATAGGTGGGTGGGCGCGAATGTCTCCGTCGTGTCGGGAAAGAGGTGCGCGCCATACAGAGTTAGCCCGACCACCGTAGCGTACGAAGGATGCTGAAGCGCGTTCGGCAGCGTTGTGCCTTGCAGTTGTGGCGTGCCGATGCGCACGGGCAGTGAACCAAACACCTGCCGCCCCAGCTCGGCAGTGCATGGCAAGCAGGAGCCGCCCCCAGTTAACACGACTCCTGCCGCCAAACGGTCATACAGCCCGGAACGCTCCAGTTTCTCGCAGGCTAATTCCAGTATCTCGCGCATCCTCTCCTCAATCACTTCGCTAAACAGACGCCGAGGCACCCGACGCTCTTCATGGGTTCCCATTTCACGATAGGATACCCGTTCGGTTTCGGGCACGCGCTCGGCGAGCGCGCTCCCGAATTCGTGTTTCAATCGCTCGGCTTCTTGTGGGTCTGCCAAGCGAAACATTATATAGACATCGCGGGTGACTTGGTTGCCACCCAACGGCACCGCGCTGGAAAACGCCATGCTTCCTTCCAAAAACACGGCGATATCGGTCGTGCCGCCGCCGATGTCGATAAGTGCCACACCGATTTCGCGCTCTTCGGGGGTGAGGGTCGCCAACCCAGACGCATACGGCTCCAGCGCCATCGCCTGCACTGCCAGCCCTGCGCGCTCCACACAACGACGCAGGTTCTGCAAAAAGGTCACGCCGCCAGTAATCAGTGTCGCCTCCGCCTGTAGGTGCGACGCGCTCATGCCCAGCGGATTAAGAATACCCGACTGCCCATCGATGATATACTGCCGAATGAGCAAGTGGAGTAGTTCACGGTCTGGGGGCAAGTGGATCTGTTGCAGGTGGAAACGCAGCCGTTCGAGGTCTTCGTGGGTCACCTCACGGTGGGGTCGTGTGATGGTAATCTCGGCGCGACGCGGGATCGACTCGATATGCTCGCCCGTGACGCCGACCACCGCGCCTGTGATGACGACATCCCCCATCGTCTGCGCTTCGTGAACCGCCTGCTGAATCGCATGCACGGTCTGTTCCATATCGACCACTTGTCCCTGCTTTAAGCCCCGACATGGCGCGACGCCATAGCCCACGACTTGCAGCGAGCCATCCGCCTCACGTCGCACCGTGAAGCAGCAGACCTTCGTCGTGCCGATATCCAGACCTGTGATGAGCGTCATTATCGTTGCCTTCTCAGTGCGAATTGGTTGAGATAATACCTGCGGATTAAAGACAGATTAAGAAACATCCGTCCGCCGAGCGTGACGACCGCCGCTAAAAATAGGTCCACGCCGATACGGTCGCCCAGGTAGGCTAACAGCGCCGCGAGCAATGCGTTGACGATAAATCCGGATACGAACACATCGGGGTGAAAGCGACCTTCCAGCGCGGCGCGCCAACCGCCGAACGCCGTATCCAATCCCGCCAACGCCGCCAACGACACATAGGCAGCCCACTCTTCAGGGAGCGGGACATTAAGTACGACCGAGGCAATCACCACACCCACGAGAAGCCCTATCAGACCGACTGCAATCACGGTCTCACCTCCTCAGGTGCTACAGGGCGCGCATAGCGGAACTGGGTCGCACCGCCATAGGCGGGAATGCGGACTTTGTCTAATTGCCGTATCTGTACCATTTTCGGGTCTACGCTTTTGAGGTCGGCTAATGCACCGCCGGGCATCTCCAGCGCGCCGACCAGCGTTTTGGGGTCGCCGATTGCCAAAATCGTAAAGGGGGATGCCATCTTCACATCGTTGACGAACACGACAGGTCCCGTACAACGAATTGCAGTGGTCGCTACGATGCGTTGCCCATTGATGCTAATCGCTTCCGCGCCTGCCTGACGCAACTCGTTGACCACCCGCAGCAGGTCGTAGTCGTGTATCGTATAGAGTTCGGGCAGCAGTTCGGGTGAATTGCCGGAGGGTTTGCGCTTGCTGTCCTGCAGGATCAGTTCGATACCCGGTCCTTCCACCTCCAGCAAGCCCGCGAGCATCTTCGCTTCTTGGAGGCTTTGGGTCAGTAGTTGCGTTTGTTTCGTGCCGCTGGCGAACGCGTTTTCTAACTCGTTAATCTTCTGGCGGAGTTGGCGGATTTCCTCTTCCAGCGCGGCGTTGGAGCGTTTCTCCTGCACATAGGCGCGGGCAAGGTCAGGCAAACGCGCACTGGGGAGTTCCGCCGTGCGGATGCGCGCCTGCTCCTTGAAAGCTAGCCCCAACAGGAGCCCCACAACGAGCCAGATTGCGAAAAAGACCACCATTTGATAAAGCTTACTCTCGCTCATGGCTCACCCCCTGGAGGCGTCGAACGCGGTTTCACGACTTCTGCGTTCGGCGTGCTGATATCGATGTAGTCCCACTCTTCCAATCTGTAAGTGGGCGTGTCGAGAATGCGCGTCAGGCTTTGAAGTTGCGTGTCGAGGGCGCTCGCGTCGCCGAAGCGCACCTGCAACAGCGTGGCTGCGCCTCGCTGGATCTCCAGCCACAACCGCACACCCTGTGTCTTGGAAACCAACGCGCGTGGGTTGCGCACATCAACGCGCGGGTGGATCGCCTGCAAAATCGTAAACGCCCTGCGCATCTCGCCCTCTAAGAAACTGCCCTGCTGCGGCATCGGGTAGTCCTGCCCCAGTTGTATCCGTCCGCTCACAGGCTTCGCTCTTGGATTCGGCGGCAAGAAGAGGAATCCTGTCGGGTCGGCGAAGATTCGCGCGCCGTTAGCATCTTCTATCAGAACCTCTGGGATGCGCGGAGCGATGTGGAGTTCTGCTGCGCCGACCCCTGCTGCCCGCCACTGGGCTGCCGCAATCCACGGTTGCTGGTGCAGGGCACGCTCTATCTGGCGCGGTGCGTCGGTGAGCGGTAGGGGCAAGCGTATGCGGTTGCGGATTACTTGCTCGATCGTAGCGCGCGCCTCTGCGGGGACACCTTGCACGGTGATGCGTGTGAGTTGCGTGCGTGGCGAAAACCAGAGGCTGAGCGAGAGCGCTAAGAATACCGCTGCCCAACCAATCGGCTCAGCGTTGCGCCAGAGCCAGAGCGCAACTTGGCGGACGCGGCAGGGCTTGGACATGCGACGACGGATAGGCTTCGCCGCCGGCTTAGTTAGGGCAAACTTGCCTGTGGGCTCTTGGATGGGCACTCGTAGTGTGGACAGCCCTGTCCAAGCACCGCCCCGGTGCGCACGAACCAGACTGCCCGTGCTATGGAGTTTCACTCGCATGCCCTTCTTATGTCGCAGCCGCTTCATAGGTCGTCCAAAGTATCTTGCAGAATGCGTTCCACCAACTCAGCGAAGCTAATCCCTGCCGCCTCGGCACTGCGCGGCAGCAACGAGGTGGGAGTCAAGCCCGGAATCGTGTTCACCTCCAACACATATGGGGTGGTCTCGTGCACAATCACATCCACGCGGCTCATGCCCCGACAGCCCAGTGCAAGGTGCGCGGCAATCGCCGTCTCTTGCAACAGATGAAGCATCTCATTAGGCAAGCGGGCAGGCACAATCTCTTCGGTTGCGCCGGGCACATACTTCGCCTGAAAATCGTAGTAGCCTCTCTTGGGTACGATTTCGACGGGGGGTAACGCTTGTGGTTCGCGTCTACCCAACACGGGTATGGAGACCTCCACCCCCTCGATGAACTCCTCTACCAGCACGCTCTCGTCGTAGGCGAGGGCTTTGCGCAGGGCACGGGGCAGCTCGCTCCAGTCGAACACGCGCGTTGTGCCCAGCGTGGAGCCGCCTTGATTCGGCTTGACTACCAGCGGCAGATGGAGCCGTCGGCGGATACGCTCCAGCGTGTCCTCTTCGCAGTCGCTGACCAGCAGTCCCTCAGGAGTCGCTAACCCCGCCTCACGGAAAACGATTTTCGCGGCGTGCTTATTCATCGCTAAGGCGCTGGGCAGCACGCCCGAACCAGTGTAAGGAATTCCCAGCAGCTCCAGCAATCCCTGCACCGCGCCGTCCTCGCCGTGTTTGCCGTGCAAGGCGATAAACGCTACATCGGGGCGCTCGCGTGTAAGCAACTCCTGCAGCCCCCAGAACTCGCCTCCCCCCTTGAGCAGCGCAGGGTCTACAGCGACGGCGTAGTATTTCTCAGGGTCTAACGCCTGCATCACGCGCAAACCGGACAGCAGCGACACATCGCGCTCTGGCGAATCGCCCCCCATTAACACGGCGACCGTGAGCCGCCGCGCTTGCCCTTGGGCTTCCAGACGGCGCAGCAGGACGGGCTCGATTTTTTCGATGTCCCCTGCTCCCATCACCACCACGACATCGTTGGGGCGCAGGCGAGGCAACAGGCGTTGCGGGATTTGCTCCTTAATCGGCACATAGAGCGTGGGCGGCGACTCACGCTCCAGCAAGCCGTCGGCAATCAGCGCTGCGCTCACGCCGGGGATGGGCTGTTCGCGGGCAGGATAGATGTCGGTAACCACCACGAAATCCGCCGTAGCGAGGCTGTCGATTAGCCCGTGCAACTGGTCGCGCGTGCGACTGTAGAGATGCGGTTGATACACCACCACGAGCCGTCGGTTTGGGAATCGTTGGCGTAGCGCGCTTAGGGCGGTACGTATCTCGGTCGGATGGTGCGCATAGTCATCCACTATGGTTATTCCCACCGCTTCGCCAATAATCTCTTGACGCCGCTTAACCCCTCTAAATTGCGCCAGCGCCTCCACCGCCGTGTCGAACGGTATCTGTAGCAGCAGCGCGATGGCTATCGCCCCCAGCGCGTTTTGCACATTCTGATCGCCCAAATACGGAATGCGTATGATCGGCTCCGTCGGCAGATTCCAGTGGCTGCTATGCACACGGAACTCGGTATAGGTCGGCGTGCGCTCTCGAATCTCCGCTTCGAGGTCGTTCTGTGCGCCGAGCCCATAGAGAATGGGGGGACGTTCGTGCCCGCCGGCGCTGTGCAGCATCTGCATCATCTCACGCACACCCGGACTGTCGCCACAGGCAACCAGATAGCCGTCGGGGGGGACGCGTTTTGCGAAGCGCACAAAACTTTTCAACAACTGCTCCAACGAGCCGTGATAGTCTAAGTGATCCGCTTCGATGTTCGTAATCAGGGCGATGTGCGGTTGCAGGTCGAGGAACGACTCGTAGGCTTCACAGGCTTCCACAACTGCCCAGTCGCCGTGTCCCAGACGCACATTGCCCTGCCATGGTTCGGGCAATGGGACATCGGCACCGATGAAAACCACAGGGTCGTAGCCTGCGGCTTCCAAGATGGCGGCGGTCATCGCTGTGGTCGTGGATTTGCCGTGCGTCCCCGCGATGGCGATAACTTTGTAATCGCGTAGGAGCCAGCCGAGCAGTTGCGAGCGTCGCCAGATGGGGATTTCGCGGCGTTGCGCCTCAATCACCTCGGGATTATCGGGATGGATGGCGTCCGATACGATAAGCCAGTCGGGATGTCCCATGCGCTGGGCGTCGTGGGGTGCGTAAGCATCTACTCCCAACGCTCGCAATGCGTTCAGCGTTGGCGACTCGACCAAGTCGGAGCCACTAACGGCTACCCCTTTCTGTCGCAGCCAGCGCGCCAATGCAGACATCCCTGCCCCGCCGATGCCCACAAAGTGGAACCGCATCGTCAGTTCAGGCGCACGATGGGTGGTCAAACGGACGCCTGTGGGCGTGTACATGTCCCAACCTCCTCCAGTAGTTGCACGATTCGTTCCGTGGCGTTGGGGATTGCCCACGCGCGCGCCGCCTGTTGCATGCGGATGCGCTGTTCAGGGCAATCGCGCAAGGTTCGCAGCGGCTCCGAGAGTGTCTTGGGGGAAAGCGCCTCCTGTTCGAGGACCACAGCTGCACCGCGCTTTGCCAACGCCTCACAATTATACCGCTGATGTCCCCCCGCCGCGTGCGGATAGGGAATCACAATCATCGGCAGTCCGTGGATAGCGAACTCGGTAAGGCTCCCTGCCCCACCCCGCCCCACGACCACATCCGCCGCGCGGTAGGCGATGCCCATCTCGCGTGCTTGCAGAAACGGACGCGGATGGTAGTTCCCGTTCAGTCCCAATCTTTCAGCGGTCGCGCGCACGGTTTCAAAGTGTGCCGCGCCCGTCAGATGGAGCCACTGCAACTCACCCGATGGCAGGTACTGAACCGTGTTCAGTACGACCTCGTTCAATGCCTGCGCGCCCTGACTGCCTCCCACCACCAGCACGGTGAACTTTTCGGGTTTCAGCCCGAACGCCTCGCGCGCCCTGCCCTGCTCCACTTCAGGCAGGTAGACTTCGGGGCGCAGGGGCAGTCCCGTGCGCACGGTCCGCTCCGCGCCGAACACGCTCATAGCCTCTTCGAAGTTTACGCAAATTCGCACGGCACGCCGTGCCAGCCACCGATTCGCCTTGCCCGGCAGCGCATCGGGTTCAAGCAGTACCAGTCCCCTGCTCCGTTTCAGGAACGCCATCGCCGTCGGGATGGAGGCGTAGCCGCCTGTGGTGAACAGTAGTTCCGCGCCGAACTCGTCTAAAATGCGCCGCGCTGCGCGACTTGCCCGCCAGATAGTCAAAGGCACCGACCACGGGGTGCGATTTGTGGAGCGTAGCCCGCCCATCTCAAGGAGCGTGTGCGGCACGGGTAGCGGCACGCGGGCTTCGATTCCGTGCTGTGCGCCGAGATAGAGCACATCATGCCCGCGCGCTTGCAACGCCTGCGCCACAGTAAGCGCCGGGAACAGATGCCCGCCCGTTATCCCGCCCGCGATGGCGATTTTCATGGCGTCTCCCTCATCAACGACTGCGCGATGCCGACCGCTGCCATCAGGCTAACCAGTGCGGAGCCGCCGGCGCTCACAAACGGCAGTGGTAAGCCCATCGTAGGCAACAAGCCGATTGCCATGCTGATATTCATCAGCGCACCAACGCCTACCCAGATGCCCAATCCACCCAGAAACAGCCGCGCGGGGCGTGTGGGGGCGCGCTCCGCGTTGCGAAAACACGACCATACAAACAGCCCCAGTAGCCCGCAAACCAGCAGGCTGCCCACCAACCCCGTCTCCTCGGCAATCGTTGCAAAGATATAGTCGTTCTCGGCGGCAGGTAGATGGTGCTTCTCGCGTCCCTCGCCCAAGCCGACCCCAATCAGACCACCACTGCCCACCGCGATCTGCGCGCGCACCATCTGATAGCCGATGTCGCTCTCGTAAGCGCGGGGATTAAGTACCGCCAACACACGCCGCGTCACATACGCGCCGGGCTGCTTCTCTAATGACTCGTCGCGCAAATGGCTCCGCATCAGAGGCATAACAGTCAACAACACACCCCCCAAACACGCCAGCGTCAGCCACAGCATCACATTCCCCCAACGCAGCCCCCCCAGAAACATCACGCCGAAACCGATGAGAAACACCAGCCCTGCGGTATCCTTGTCAGGCTGAAGCACAATGAGCGCAGTCCCTGCAAACCACACAGCAAAGCCAAACCAAACTCCTCGGGGACGCACCGCGCTATACGCCCACGCGAACCATAACAGCGTCGCCAGTTTGAAAAATTCGGCAGGTTGCACGCTAATCATCCCTATTCCGGGAAAAGGTATCCCCACCCAGCGCGTCGCACCGTTCAGGGTAAGCGCGCCGGGGAGCTTCGCCGTCAGCCATAGGAGCCCCATAAAGCTCAGCAGCAACCAGAACCATGCCGTCCCCAGCCACAACCGTGCGCGAATCGTGCGGCAGGTACCCATCGCCGCCGCACCAAGGACTAACCACGCGCCCTGCATCAACGCAGGACGCAACGCCGTTAGCAGATCGGGAAAGGCGCCGTCTTTATTGGGGCGCAAGAGATCTGTGATACCAACACTGAACTGAAACACCAACCCAATCAGCGCCAGTAGGAACGGCGTCCAGAGCATCGCGCTGTGAACCTGCGCTTTCCGTGTAGGGGCGGTATCGGAAACGCCATACGTACGCACGGACGGCGCTGTAGCTGGCAGGCTCCTCATCGGTTCACCTCCACGACAATCCGCTTGAATTCCTCGCCACGATGGGCGAAGTTGCGAAACTGATCGAAACTGGCGCACCCTGGTGCGAGGATGACGGTCTCCCCTGCCTTTGCGTGTGCCCGTGCCCGTCTTACAGCGTTCTCGAGCGTTTCAGTATACTCCCAACTTGTGTAGCCCAAACGGTTGAGCGCACTACCAATCGCCTGCCCATCGCGCCCAATCAACAGGACGAATCGGGCATGGCGAGCGAGCGATTCGGCAATTTGATGAGTACTGTCATTTTTATCAACACCACCTGCGATAACAAGACACGGTTTTGGAGTCGCCTGAAGCGAACTCTCCAACGCATCTGCGTTGGTGCACATAGAGTTATTAATGTAGCGCACGCCTGCCCACTCGCCCACGAACTCCATCCGATGGGGCACGCCTTTGAAAGTGGCGAACGCATCGCGCAGTTGCTGCACCGCGCCGCCTAATATCGCAGCGACATACGCAGCGGCAAGCGCGTTTTCTAAGTTATGCTTGCCCTGAAGCGCAGGCATTGGTACCTCCGCGAGGTCGAGTATGCCGTCTTTGAGCAAAACAATAGGATGGGCTGTTGTGAAGAAGATAACAGAGGGTTTGCCCTCACCCCCCTGCCCCCTCTCCCACAGCGTGGGCGAGGGGGAGCTGCCTGCACCGCCTTGCCCACCCTCCCACAGCGTGGGCGAGGGGGAGCTGCCTGCACCGCCTTGCCCACCCTCCCACAG
>NKPV01000058.1 GCA_002254605.1 Armatimonadetes bacterium JP3_11 | reverse complement strand
TCGCGGGTGAACCGCTCGGCGAACTCGCGCTCCATCAGAGCCTGCTGCTCAGGCGCAAGATACGCGGACTGTTTCGGCGCAATCACCAGTCCAATCACGCCGAGATTGCGCAGGATCGCCGTTGCGAAAGTTTGGGCTTCATGGTCGCCCGCAATCGCCCGCCATAGGCTCTCCAGCGGCGACGCGCCATAACGCAGGTCGCTGGAGAGTCCATAACGCAGATGCACCACCTCTTCAGGCGGCACGGTGCGCTTCCCCTCGCTGGTACTCAGCACATAACGGGCGATCAGCTTCCGCACGCGCACGCCGTCTTCTTCCACCTCGCCCGTTTCGGCTTGCACGCTTTCGGGCGGATACCACCAGAGCGCGGTAGGACGCCGCCGCGCGCCGCCGTCCAGAATCCAGTAGCTGTTCCCGTGCGTGATCAAGCTCGCCACTGTCGCATGCAAGAGCATGCTGCCATCGTGATAAAAGTTCGGACGCGCGAGCAGCGCGGGGATGGGAGAATCGATCTCGACGCCGTTCCGATCCAGCACGCGCCACTTGACCTGAGCGAGGTTGCGAGCGATCCAGTAGACCGCTGCAGCGACGATGCTGCATAAGAGGGGGTCCCCTGCATCAGCGACATAATCGCGATCCGTCGCTATGGGCAGGTTCCCCCAGAACGCTTGCGAGCGCGGGGGCGGTAAATCCTTACGCCAGAACAGCAGTTTTTTCCACACGCTTGATATTCCCTCTAACTGAACTGTCGTCCATCGAGGCTCGTTTTCACCTTCACTGCCCCGCCGTCGCGGTAGATGATGGCAATCAGGCTCTTGCCCTGCGCCATGACGGTTTCCACCGCATCGATTTCCGCGTCGTCCGCGGGGCTAATCGCTGTGAACTCGCCGCCGATTGCCTGAAACGCGCTATCGTACTGTTTGCCATAGATCACGCCTGAACGGTAGTAGTAGCAGTAGATTCGCCCGTCGCTGGTGGCAATCAGCGTCGGATGTGCGCCCGTAGCCACCGTCGTCGCCATACTCCATGCACCTCCCTCGCTTGCTTGCGTATAAATGCGCACCTCGCTGCCGACCTGCACTGCCAGAGCGAGCCGTTGCGCGGCGGGCAGGTAGACCAGCGCAGGTTGCGTTGCCGTAAGGGTTGCGTTCGTGTCTTCCCAATCTTGGAGTGTCGCATCGCGTGCGTATCCCACATACAGCGTGTTGTTTTGCACATACGCCCGCGCCGCGCGAAACGCCGACGAGCGCGTCAGCGCCACCCACGGACCCGCCTGCTGACGGACGCGCACCACCGCCGTATAGCCGTGAAACGGCGTGACTCGTGCCCAGTCCTGCCCGTCGCTACGCAGGCGGTACTGCACCTGCCCTGTGCTGACTACCTCGCTGTTGGTGAGCTCTATCGCCTGACGCGTGACCTTGTACACTCCAATCATCATCACCTCGTCCGTCAGTTGCGTGCGACTCGTTTCGTTTCCCCCTGTGTCGTAGGTCACACGGTCGAGGTGCAAGTACTCAGGGTAGCAGAGGTAGTACCGATGGACAGGCGCATAGACCGTCGCTTGCTGTACCCACCCACCAGACTCTGCGAGCGTGTCCATATCCCTCGCCTTACGGGGCAGGAACCCAATCGGCGGGAGTTCTCTGTAGGCGTTCAAATGGATCGCTTGGAGCGCGTTTTGCGTGCGGTCAGGTCGCAACACGGTGCGTGTGTCTTGCGCTAAGTCGCTCTCCGTCGTCCATTCAAGGGTTTGGAGATAGTCCGCCTGCGCGTCGTTTGTCATCTGGTGGTTATGTGCCTGCCCGCGCCAGAGATGGTTGCGCAGTGCGAGCAGGTCGTAGTAGGTCGCGCCTTCGTGGGGCGGAAGTGCGCTCGGCGTACTGCCCCCGTTATAACTGATTGTGCCCCATCGTGTGAGGTGGTCACCCTCCACCGCGACCTGCTGGTGGCTCGTCTCACACATCGCACGGGTCTGCAAAGGCGCATCGCAATAGAAGGTCGGGTACTGGAGCGTATAGGGCGTCGGCACGGCTTGGGTGAGCGTGATGCGGAGCGTGCTCGCCGACCGTGCGCCGAGCATCTCCCACACCACACGGCGTGCCACATCGCCCATCAGCGCGGGGGACTGACCTGTCGATTGTAAGTCCTGCGGCGACTCGCTATAACCCGTGAGCAGTGCCTTGTAGTCTTGCGCCCACGAGCCTGCGTAGTAGGTATCGGGGGCGCGGCGGTAGCGGTAGAGCGTCGTGTCGCTGGGGTCAGAGTCTAAGACCACCTCATCCCCAAGCCAGTTGCGGAGTCTGACCTCGATGCTATCGACCATGCCCATCGCAATCGCCACCCGCACCGCGTCAGCGACGGCGGGTATCAGGTACGGCGCGGTAGTGTAATCGGCGAGGTCGAAAGTAAGCGTCACGGTGTTGGCTGTCGGTACGACAACGATCCCACCTGCGCTGAACACCATCGTACCGCCAGTGATAGTCCAGCGCGGTGCGGAGTCCTGCCCTGCCACCACGCTCGCAACGCGCGTGAGCTCCTTGACCCCGTAGCGCACGACCCCCGCCCACAAAGTCGGGAAGCCCAGCACCTCGCTCTCGATATGCTGTTTGTACGGCGAGACGGCAAACGGTTCGAGCAGGAGCTGGTTCCGTTTCTTGATGCGTTGCGGGTTGGGGAGCTGGGGGTGGTCTAAGTACTGCTGTTGGTGCGGTTGCCAATAGAGCGTGTAATCCGCAGGTTGGGGCGGGTCGCCAAGTTCCCAGTTCATCCAGAAGAGGAACACCTGCCAGTGCGGGTTGGCGTAGGTGTTGGTGTAGCGGGTCGTGACGCCCCAGAGCGCACGGTTCGGGTCGTCGTCTATCGCCGTGTAGTACGGAACCATCTGGTTGTTGGGTGGCAGTCCACCCGAATTGGATGTGGGATGCTGGCACTCCGTGCTGATTGCACCTGCGATGGTCTTGCTGATACCGACCCGTCCACCCCAATCGCAGTGCGTGCAATAATCGATTTCGCCAGAGGGGGGGTCGTCAGGGTCTGGGTATGATTTCTCAAGGCAGGGTACAGGGTCGATCGGGCGTGTGCGGTAGCCGCGGATATAACTGCCGGTCACGCTGGCGTATACAGGCGAATAGGTCGTCTGCTGGAAGCATTCCGACTCGGTCAGGCTCGATGTGTCGCTCACTTCGAGGAGTTGGGGTCGCTCCTCGTGGAGGACGGTCGTGTCCGTACCGAACTCGGTGCAGTTATTTTGCGTGTGGCACGGATTCATAGGGGACGGGATAATATTCACATAGGAATAGCGGTTCACGACGGTTTTGGGGAAGCCAGCCCGTAGCCAGAGAGCGAAATGCTCGCCGAGCCTCAGGTACGATTTCGGCAGGTCGGGGACGATAGCGACCTGTGCTTGCGAGGTGTAGCTGTCGCTTATGAACTTCTCGACTGCCACGTTGAACTGTTGACCTGCGTTTTGAGAGTTCGAGGGACAGGTACAAGTAATGACACCATCGTTCTGCCAGCCTGTTCCCATCGAGGCGGACTTGACCACGATTTCGGCGTTGTCTGTGGATGTGAGTTGCACGGTCGGCGTGTAGGGATAGTTCTCATCACAACCCAGCGTACGCCACGACATCGGTGCGCGGGTGCACGGTAGATTGTGCCAAGTCGTGCCGATTCGGAACCGCCAACCGCCTGTGAGTTTGTATTCGATGGAACCGCTATAGGATAGTCCGTCCGGGTTGTCTGGACTGGCGGTCGCAGACGCACGGAGCGCGGTATACGCCAGTCCTATCACACCCGACGGTGCGCGGTGGTTGGTGCTGTAGGTCGGGTTGGCGATATTGACCCGCAGGTTGCTGTTCACATAGATTTCCAAAGCGGAGAGCGAAAGCGACAGTCCGTTCGGTGTGGCGTAGTAGCGGGGGGCGAGCATCCTGACCTCGATGGTGGGGTTATGGGTCGTAAGCGTCTCGGTATGGACAGGCGTATCGTCGTCGAGGTAGAAGATTCGGACGGTGGTCGTTTCGGTGTCGTTGGAGGAGTCGCGTTGTCGCTGGTATTCGACCTCGACCCGCACGAACAGGTCGCGCACGATACCCATCGCCACGCGGGTATGAGCTATCTCGTACCGAGCCGACGCGCCTAACACACCCTGCGGATTGAGCGTCCGCTGGACGAGTTGCGCCTGCACGGTATGCCGTATTTCGTCCGCTTGCCAGAGCAGTCCCGCAATCATAACTTGTCAAACGCCTCCAGCACCGCCTCGCGCACACGCTCCTGTGCAACCTGCAGGTACTCAGCGTTATGCTCGAACCCGATACACTGCCTGCCGAGCCGTGCGCAGGCGACGGCGGTCGTACCTGAGCCGAGAAACGGATCCAGCACCACCTGCCCCTCGCAGGTGAGGAGTTTCACTAACCGCTCCATCAAGGGGAGAGGTTTCTCGGTAGGATGGTATCGGCGCGGCTTCGCGTGGCAGCGCGGGCTTAGGAATGACCACACATTCCCCACATTGCACACCTCGAAGTTGATTGGGTTATGGGCTGCTTTGAAGCGTTGATGCACTTGATGGAGAGCGTCGGTAGTCGCTTTTAAGCGGTACTTGCCATGTTTGATTGCGTAGTACAACTCCGCAAACGCCCTGCGGACGCTCTCAATGTCTACCCCACCCACTCCCAGTAGCGGTATCTTGGTATCCCAATAGGGCGCGGTCTTATCGTACAATCGCGCCTTGCCCTTGCGGTAGAGCAGGATGCTCTCGTGGCTTCGGTGGAGTCCGCTCGGCGCGGGCGTCTGAGTGCGCTTAAGCCACACGACATGTTTCACATACCGCCAACCTGCCTCTATAATCTGCTGATGTTGCTCGCTCAGGCTCGGCATCTGTGCGAAGGTGGCAAGCCACGCATCGCGCTTTGCCACGCGATAACATTCCTGCCACAGTTCAGGACGCGGGGGCGTGTCTAAATGCGCGTCGGCGCCCCGGAACACGCCATACGGCGGGTCCGTGATGATGGCATCGACGCTCCCGTCCGTTAGCTCGCGGATGAGTTCGTGCGCGTCGCCCAACAGCAACCTCATACGCCCAGCCACCTGCGGATATGCTCGATAATCGCCGCGCGTACCTTGCCCTCGATAATCTGGATGAGAGCGACAGGTACATCGTAGTCTTTGGCGATTTTGTCGCGCACGCCCGACGGTAAGACCAGCGCACGGGTTTCCAGATACTCCAGCAGTTCCTCGGTCAACGATTTGGCGAGCCGTTTCCGTAGTGCGTTCAGTAGGCTCATGTTATCGTTTCCTCCGCGATTTTCTCGGCGCGATAACGCGCCGCGAGTATCAGTTCGCCCTGCTTCGGCGTGCCGAAGACCTCGATATCGAGGCTCAGCACGCGGTATTTATGGCGGATATTCCCCTCCACAATCCCGACCACATCGCCGCGCCATACAGGGAGCCGCACGCCCCCCTGCACATAAGTCAGCAGCAGGCTCGTCCATTCGGCGAGGTAGCGTCGCACGGTGAGTTTGTTCGCCAGATAATCGCGCACGCGCTCCGCGTCGGCAAGGCGCGTGATGGTGTAGTCCACCCATCCATAGCGACGGGGCGCGCCAATCCAGTTATTCGGGCGACTGGCGGGCGCAAGCGTCGAGTCCATACTCGCATAATCCCGATAAATCGCCTGAATCGGACGCCGCGCGTTGGGATCCCATCCCGTGACAATCACTTCATTTGCTTCTGGCTCGATCAGGTCGTGGCGCAGGTCTTGCACTGTATGCCAGAGCCACGCGGCGCCTTGCGCGACCTGCGCCTCTTGTGAGGTGAGGTACACATCCACGCGCGTTGTGTCGTCATACGGGCGGAACACGAGTTTCCAGCCGCTCGGCGTCGGCTTGAATCCGAGAAACCAATCCCATGCGTAGGATTGCCATAATCGGCGCACCCATTCCCCCGCGCTATCGCCCACTTTGGGATAGACCGCCCATTCGCCTCCGCCCTGCGCCGCGGTGGTGGGCAGCAGCACGCCCGTATCGCCCAAGTCCAGCAGGCTATCGGGCAAGCCCGCCTGATGGCAGAGCTGCCGTATCGCCTGCCCCACCTCTAACCCATCCAGCGGGGTGGGGTCGAACAGGATGGCGTCGGCAAGCACGCGCCAGAGGTCTTTTGCTGCCAGCCGAAACCGCGCTTCAAAAGAGCCTTCGGCAGGAATGAGGTCGGGCGGGTAGGCGCGTCCGCGAAACAGAGGCACATCGACGGCGTACAAAGGGTGTGTCCACACGAACTCCACGCCGCGATTATCCTGCAGCGCGTCGCTGGCAAGCCACTGGCACTCGGCTTCCATCACGGCGTCTTCCGGCTCCGCACCGATACTGATGGCAAGCGTGCGCGTGCGATTAATCAGGCTCACAGGCGCGTTGGGGGTACTGGCAAACTCAGGCGCAATCACGCTCGCTGCGCCGTAGGCAAAGGGTGTCCAGCTCCCGTCGCCTGTGAGTTGCACGCGGATACGCCCCTGCTTCAAATTCCCGTCGGGCGTGAAGTCCGCGCTGTTATCCACCTTGCGCAGGCTCCCTGATACGCTTAGCCCTGTGCGACCCTGCATATCGTAGTAGACCGTCGTATCCACCGTGCGCCCTGTGCTTGGCGCGTAGCGGAACTCGCGGACGGTGCTGAGCGCATACCCCGAAGTGCGGTACTTGAGCGGGGCAAACTGCAAAGTGATCGTGCCTGTAGGCACATAGAGGCGGAACGCGCCCTGCGGGGTGATTTCGGGGCTGCTTGCGTCGGGGTCTAAGTCATCGAACACATACTCAGCGCAGCCGATACTCGTGAGGATGAGCAGGCTCCGCCGACGGCAAGGGATCAGCAGGGCGTAGAAGTCCTGATTTTGCAGGGACTGAACAGGCGTGCTGCTTTGCTGCGGCGTGTTGCTCCGCAAGTCCACACTGCCCAGATAATCCTGCCCGCGATAGACATCGACGCGCCCGTCGCTCCAGAAGCGCAATCCGACGCCCGCCTGCGTGCCCTGTAGCCAGTTGCACTCCAGCGCGACGCGCTGCTCGGCGGTGTAGGCGTAGAAGTGCGCCGCGACATACCACGCCTGATTTTTCGGATAGGTCGCCGTCGTCTGGATGGCGCGGGCGTTCGCATCATCGTCAGGCAAGCCCGCCGCGTGAATCCAGTAGTTGCCCGAAAACCCGCGCTGGTACTCGCGAAAGTTGCTATCACTCGCGCGGTTCGTATCCGACAGGCGCAGGCGGTTATAGGGGCTACTTGCGCTCGTTTGCCATTCGGGGGTGAGCGGTAGAGGGCGCAGCATGAGCGTGTAGGTGACGGGATCCACCCAGACATCTTGCGAGCGCGCGGCGTCCCACTCTTTCCCTGTCGCAATCACGGCGAGGCGGTCATACAAGAGGCGCGGTTCCGCAAAATCCATGCGCAGGTCGGTCATACCGCTCTCACCCCGCGCAGGCGTCCGATGAGCTGGCTAATCAGTTGCTCCGCTTCTTGCGACGCGGGGCGAGGCTGATAGCGCGTGAGGCGCAGGCGCGTGGCGAGGCTAATCCCGCGCTGTCCGAGTTCGCCGCCGCCGAGCGCGATCCGTTGCAAGTCTACCAGCTGGCGCGTATGCTCGGCAATCTGGCGCGTGTTATCGCTAATCCGTTGCAACTCGTTCACCTGCCGCGTGAAGTAGTCGCCCTGCGGGGTGGGCACTTGCGGGGCGACCCCGGGCGCCATCTGGAACTGGCGCATCAGCTCGTCGGCGCGCCGCTGGATCTGCTCGAACACCTGCATCAGCGGCGCGAGGCTAAACCCGCCGAGTTGCGCGTCAATCCCAAACCGCCTGAGCCAGCCCGCAATCGTTTCAAACGCCTGATAAATCGCCTGCAGGAACGAGGCAATCACCTGAATCCCTGCCTGCACGATTTGGGGCAGCATCTCCATCACGGCGACGGCGGTAAAGAGCGCACGGGTCGCCGTATCCAGCAGTTGCTGATTTTGGAGTATCTGTGCAATCCGCTCGCCGAAGGCGCGGGCGAGACCGCTCGTTTCCAGAAACCGCGCCACGCTTTGGATACGCTCAATAATCGGCGCAAGCGCAGGCAAAATCGCGCGTCCGATCTCGGCAAGCAGGCGCGTGAAACTATCGCGCAGGTTGCTGAGCTGTACCGCAAGCGTTGCTCCCATCACCGCCGCCACATCCCCGAAGCGCGCCTGCGCAATCCGCTCAATCGCCGCGAATACCTCGCGCACGCTGCTCTGGATCTCGCCCGACGCGCTGATACGGATGCCCTCTGCCATGAGATCCCCTGCGCTAATCCCGACGCGCCGAAAGGCTTCCATCGCCTCGCCAAACTGACCCGCCGCCATCCGCCCGAAAGCGTTCGCGAGCATCTCCAGCGTTTCGCGATTCGCGCCAAACGCCGCCGCCATCTGGGTAATCAGGGGCAGAATCCGCTGGATGTTGAGTCCAAACGCCTCCAGTTGCGTGGCGACGCGCACAAGATCGGGGAACTCAAAGACGCTCGTTTCGGCGAAGCGGAGCAGGTACTGCATCCGTTCCTGCGCTTTCGCGGCGCTGCCTGTGAGCGCCACGAACACGGCTTCGAGTTGCTGAAGCTCTGCAGCAGTGGGCACGGCGGCGCGTCCAATCGCGTACAACGCGCCCGCACTGCCCGCAAAAATCCCAATCGCGCCTGTGAGGACGGCGGTGAGCGTGGCAATCGCTGCGCCGAGTGCGATCACGAGGGGATTGGCACTTGCAAGCGCGGCGAGTACGCCCGACGGCGACAGGGCAGCACCTGCCGACGCCGCGCCTGCGATAGCCTCCAAACTCTCATACTGGCCCTTGAAGCGTTGCAGCGAGCGCGTCATGCGGTCGACCTGCCCGCTGAACTGGTCGACCGCCCGAAAGACCGTTGTGAACTCATCCACGACCCGCATCGCGCTCTTCTACCTCCAGCAGTTTCAGCGCCGCCATCGTGCGCACGGCTTCCCAATCGCTTTCGCTCCACTCCCCCATCGGACGGCGCAGGAGTTCGATCCCGACCTGCGCATAGAGGCGATAGAGCGGGTTCATGCGGAGCCTTTTTTTTCCAGTTCAAGCGCGCGCTGCTCCGCTTGCCCCACCGTTCCGCCCACAAGCTCAACGACGCGGGCAAAGAGCTGCCCCGCGGCGACGCCTGCCCTGCGTACAAACGCGCCCCACTGCACCTGTGTCCATTCGGGCTGCTTGCAGAGCGCGTGCAGGAAAAACACCAAGCGCAGGTCGCTCTCGCTCAGGTCGCGCAGCTGCTCATACGGCTCGCCCTGCAACCGCTTGCAACCCGCGATAAAGGCACGGCTCTGCTTTTCGAGTCGTTCCCATTCGCCGTAGCTTTTGGGGATGGCGAAGGTGAACACAATCGCCTCGCCCGACTTGCCCGTGAGACTCACCTCACAGGTTTCGGGCGGTTCCAGCTCGCTCAGAATGCGTTCAAAGTCGCTCATGGCTTAGCTCGTTGCACTGATGGTTAGTGCGCCTTGCCCGACGATGGTGGCGCGTATCATAATCGGGTCGCTCGTGATTTCCACAGGCGCGGTTTCAATAATCCCCTGCCCCGAATAGAGGTCGCCCTTTGCCGCGCCAGGCGGGTCATACGCAATCTGGAACTGCAAGGCGCGGTTATTCTGATAGGCGTCCAAGAATATCTGCTTCATGTCCGTGCCGTTGGCAGTGCCCGTGAGGTACGCATTTACCGTGATACGCCAACGCCTGCTGACCGTGAGCGGGTATTCCCAGGCGTCCTGCAACGCCTTCGCGTCGCGGTTCTCGTTTTGAATATCAATCGTGATGGACTCAATATCGCCCACGATAGAGGTGTAGTTCGTGGGCCATGTGCCATCCGCGTTCTGGACTTTCCACCCGCAGACCGTGATATGCTGTCCGTAGAGCCTCGCTCCCTGCATGCCCTGATATTCCCTTAGCGGGCGTTGCGCAGGGCGCGGTGGTGCTGGCGCAGGCGTTGCGCGGCGCGGGCGTTATGACGGCGGCGCAGCTCCGTCCACAGCCCGCGCGGGAGCATGCGCGCCGTGCCTTGTGGGGCAAGCACGAAACGGGCATGGGGCGCGGTGAACTGCAGCTGTGCGCGGTCCTCGCCGCGCCGAAACACGCGCAGGCTCGCCTGCAGGCGTCCCGTCTGGCGGTTAATCGGCAGGGGCGGGATCAGGGTATTTCGGTGCCGACGGGCGTAGGGATGCCCCATCGCCCGCAGCTGCGCCGTCGTGAGGTTCCCGCTTGTCAGTTTGAGCGCGTCGGCGCGGGTGGCGCCGACGCTGATGTGCAGCGTCAGCCGCAGGCTCCGACGGAGCGCGCCCTTCAGCGTCCTGCCCCTGTCGTACAGTTGCTGCTTCGTGAGTCTCAAGCTTGAACCCTCCTACTCCAGACTCAGGCACGGATACTCACCTCCAGTTTGATGACGAATGCGTTCGCGTGTTCCAACGCGACTTCGGGGTTCGGTTCGTAGCTCTCCACGCGCACCACACAGGCGATCGGCTCGGCGTTCGTGGGGATACTGGTCTGCATGTGGAGTTGGTCGTAGAGCCGCTGATACTTCTCGCGCTTCCCTTCGCCGACGCTTGCGCCTATCAGATTTGCGAGTGTGAACACGCCATAAATCGCATACCGCCACGCCTGATACTTGCGCAAAAGCCCCGCGTTCGGCTCGGTTATATCGGGCAGGCGTTCCAGCACGGCATAGGGCGGCGCGGTCTGCTCTAACGGCGGGCTATCGTACACCGCGCAGTCCCAGGTGTCGCTTATCCGCTGTATCAACCACGCTTCGATGGGTTCGGTCATAACGCCTCCAGCAGCACGCGGGTATGGTCAAGAGGGAGATTCGCGCGGTATGGCTCCGCCGCCATCACCCGAAACCGCGCGTTATCGCTCTCGCGCTCCACCACATCCCCCGCATACCAGCGCAGATTCGCGTCCGTGTAGAGGTAGTAATCGACGCGCTGGTCATGGTAGTAGACGGCTTGCCCCTCGCTGCTGCGGGCGGGCGTGAGATACCCCGTATAAGTTCCGCTTTGCAGGCTAAGCGTCGGCTCGCCCTTCACCGCGCCCGTGAGGGGCTGTTCGAGGTGATAATACTTGAAGGTGCAGTTCACGAGGATCACAGCCATCGGCGTTCGTACCTCCGTGCGACGGTTTCCAGCGGGGATTGATATTGACCCTGCGCATACTTAATCTGCAGGTCGCCTTGTTTCAGGGATTCAATCACCTGCCCCGTTGCGGTGGGGCGGTACTCGCGCAGGGCGTAGGCGGCGGCGTCCAGCAGCACGGCGTGCCACACATCTTCAGGCACGAGGTTATCGCCCGCAGGTGCAAAGCCGAAATGCGCATCAAGGGTGATTTCACCCGACGCGGGGCGTTTGAGTTGCACCCAGCTGGCACGCCCCCACTCGTCGGTTTGAATAATGTAGTCGCTGGCAGCGAGCTGGATCCCGTTCACAAGAATTTTCACCTCTTCCGCGCTTGGCAGCAGGTAGGCAGGGAACCGCGAGAGCAGGCGCAGATGCTTGCCGTGATAGAATCGCGTGAGCGCCGTCGGCTTCCAGGGTCGGCAGCGCGTGAGCGTTTGTAAGGCGTCAATCGCCGCATCGAGGTACCGCCGACGCTCGCCCTCCGTCGTATTGGATACGCCCAGGCGCGTGAGCAGGGCTTGCAGGTCACTCGTGGTCGGAAAGTCCGTCATGGTCTTTCTCCTTGAGCTTGTTGAGCAGTTTGCCCGCAACGGGCACGCCCAGCGCGTCGCCGTTCTCGATGATGCTGACCAGCTCGCCGAAAGCCACCACATACGCCACCCAAGTGCTGAACGGGTAGGCGTTGTCGCCGAAGTAGCGTTCAAAGAGCCAGATGGGCACGATGAGCGCGATACTGAGGAGCTTCTGTACCAGCCCATCAAAGTACCTGCGCGAGCGGATCACTTCGCCCCTGCGGTAAGCGGCGGCGACGCCTGTGAGGATGTCCACGATCACGAGCGTCAAGAGCGCGCCGATGGCTGTCGGCAGGTCAGTGGCGCTGGCTAAGACCATTGCGACGCTGATTTCACTGAGTTGCCACAGGTTCCAGTGTTTTAGTAGCATTAGCCTTGCCCCCTGAGTTCCGTGCGCGCTCGGATCGGCGCGAGGTTCAATCCCTTCGGGTCGCTCTTGCGCCCGCGCGGGTAAGCGACTTCCGCGTGGCTCACCAAGTAGCGCAACGACCGCACTTGCCCTTTGAGTTGCTCGATCAGGTTGATGAGTGCTTCCACCTGATCGTCGGGATAGGGATCGACGCCGTCGTTGCGGTTTTCGAGCGCAATCCCGATACTGCGCGCGTTCACATTTTTCACGGTCTTCCCACCGATGGTCATGCGGCACACGCCCGCGTGCCACGCTTGGCGGTTGAGCGGCACAAGCTGGTGCACCTGCCCCGTTTTACTGATGATGTAGTGATAGCTCACCTTGCTTTCGGGGTTCATGCACCATGCGACCGCACCGTCGAACTTGCCGACGGTCGCATGCAGCACAATCGTATCGATGGGCACGCCCGCGGGGCGCGCGCTCTTATTGGGCGACCATTCCACGCCCTGATATTCCCTCACCGCCCCCAGAGGTCGCTGGACACGACCTGCAACGGGCGGCGCATGAGGTGGAGCAGGGCTTGACTTGTGGCGTCGACATGGTCGTCGTGCGCGCCGTTGGGGAACGCAAGATGTTGCTGGATCCATGCGTCGAGCCATGGCGCGGACTGGGGCAGTAGTACTTTACCTGCGTCAAAAGCAGCGAGTGCGAGTTCCGCGCGCGCCAGTTTGCTGCCCTGCGGTTTGAAGGGCACGACGGGCAGGCGCGTGTGGGCTTTCAGGTCTTGCAGCAGGGATTGCCCCGCCGCGGCGTCTTCAATCAGCACCGCCACGGCGCGCCATTTCGCGGCGTACTCTTGCACCACGGAGCGCAACCGATGATAAGGCACGCGCCCTTGCCACGTATCGAGCAAGTAGAAGTCCACATCATCTGTGCCCCACACATCAACGACGCTGTAGTCGCTTTGCCCGTGCGTTTTATAGGCGGTATCGACACTCAGGATCACGCGCAGGTGGTTCGGCGGCGCGGTGTAGCGACGGCTGAAGTGCTGCAGGCAAAAGAGGTCGCCGTCGGCGGGCACGGGCGACTGCTGATACAGGCTACTGAACACGCGCTCGCCCATCACGGTGCGCCGCCTTTGCAGTTCCGCTTTGCTCACGAACGCGCTGCAGAGCGGCTCGCCGACGCGCCTCCCGAGCGGGTCGCCCTTTTCGGCAAGCGCGGGCAGGCGGATGTGCTTGTAAGGGATACGCAGGGCGTCGGCGTACTCCAACAGCCTGCCTGTGAGGTCGCGCTCGTGCCAACGGGTTTGCACCAGCAGGAGTTTGCCCCCTTCGTGTAGGCGCGTGTAGGCGGTTGACGCGAACCAATCCCAAACGCCCTCGCGAATCGTTTGCGACTGGGCTTCTTGCCAGTTTTTATGCGGGTCATCGATAATCAGCAGGTCGGCATGCTTGCCTGTGATCGCGCCGCCCGCGCCTGCGGTCGCCATCCCGCCCCCGTAGCGTGCGATGTGCCACCAGTCCGCCGCTTGACTGTCATCAGCGAGGCGCACGCGCCCGCGCTCCATGAGCAGATTGCGCACTTCGCGTCCCCAATAGCGGGCGAAGGTGGCTTCGTAGCTGCATAACAGCACCGTCTGGTCGGGATGCTGCTCCAGATACCACGCGGGGAAGTAGCGGCTGCAGAGTTGCGATTTGCCATGTTGCGGGGGCATGTTGACAATCAGCCATCGGTACTCGCCCCGCGTCAAGCGCTCCAGAGCGTAAGCGAGGTAAGCGAGGTGAGGGTAAGGCACCCACCGCTGATGGCTACTCTGGTAAGCGTAGCCGATCAGCGTCGATTCCAGCAGCGCGTAGGACGATTCGATAGGCGGCGCGAAGGTCTTCATCGGAGAGATCCCACCTTACAGTGCCCGCATGCTCGACGCGCACTTTCTCGCCATAGAGGTCGGGCTGCCAGTGGGTGAGCAGGTACTTGACCGCCCACGGCTCGCCTGCGCGCGCGCGCTGCACAAGCGCGTGCTGCACCTCGTCGATGATCCCCTCCCGGATCTCTTGTAGCACCTGCTGCAAAGCGGGATGTCGCTCGATGTAGCGATAGAGGTGCTGACGGGAGCAACCGAGCTTTCGGGCGGCGTAGAGGATCACGCCCTCCGCCTCGCGCAGGGCGTCCTCAACGCGTTTCAGGTTCATGCGGGTGTACTTGCGCTTCTTCATGCTGCTGCGATATTCCAGTAGCGCGTTCGAGCTTGCGCACGGCGTCGGCGACGGCGACGCGCACCTCGTCGGCTTTGCGCTTGGGGATATAACGCAGGCGGATTTTTTCGTACCGCTGATCTTCGGGCAGATGGGCATATTCGATGTAGAACAGCGCGAGTAAATCCCATTCGTCGGGCGTCAGGGCGTCTTTGACGCTCAGGTACTCATAATCGATGGTTTCCACGACGGGGATATCGCGCTCCAGCAGGGGCACTTGATAGCGGCGTTTTCCATCGCGCGTGATGTAGCCCATCGCCCGCAGGTGATGGAGTATAGCGGAGCGCATCACCTGTGTCAGGTAGGTAGATAGCGAGCCTTTGGCGGGATCGTAGTCCCGCCATTTCTTGAGGACGGCGAGGCGGGCGGTTTGTGCGAGATCCTCACCAAGGGGCGAGCGGGGGCTGATGTTGCGCTCTGCCAAAATGAGGTTGATGAGCGGAGGCAGCGTGTCCAAAAACGCCTCCAAACAGGCGTCGAGATCACGCTGCAGCAGGCGCAGCTCATTCAGGAGCCGTATCCGCTCCTGTTCCCAGTCGCCCATGATGCGTTGAGTGTACCTTCGCGCGTCACATGTGTCGTATTTTGCGCGACGGCGAGGCTCCTGCTTGCCCCGATTTTGGGCTACGCGCCGTCGGCGAGGTGGCTGCTCGTCGGC
>NKPV01000356.1 GCA_002254605.1 Armatimonadetes bacterium JP3_11 | reverse complement strand
GCGCGCGCACGAGCGGTGGCTGAACTATCGTGGGAACGGGCAGCGATTGCAATTGAGGCAATCTATGCGGCAGCGATTGCTCGCCGCCGCCAAAGTCTGACCGACGAAGAGAACTTAGAGGCTTAACGCCACCAAACCTTCACAAAATCTGGCTGAGGAAGAGCCTGGTGCGATCGTTGCGCGGATTCGTAAAGAACTGGTCAGGCGTACCCTC
>NKPV01000028.1 GCA_002254605.1 Armatimonadetes bacterium JP3_11 | reverse complement strand
TCAATCTACTATTCCAAAAACGGAGGGAGATTGATGAGTTGGCTCAACAATCTCAGCCTTAAGGCTAAATTGGGACTTCTTGCAGGAACGGCGATTCTTGGATTGACGGTGTTCGGGATTGCGAGCTACACAACGCTCAACACGGTGAAAATCGGCGGCGACGAATATCAAGAGATACAGACAAAATCGGCGGCGGTCGCTGATATTCTCCCCCCGCCCGCAAACCTGTTGGTGGTGGACTGGTGGTATCGCCGGGTGGTGTTGCGTGTGCATGATGAGGAATACGAAATAGCGAAGCGGCTTTATCAGGATTATAAACAGGCGCGGAAAGAGTACGCGGAAGCCGTTGCACGCTGGCGCAAACACCCAGACCTGTATGCCATGATGCCCTTCGAAGACCCGAATGTGCAGGCGTATCTTCAGATGCTGGATACCCATTTTGAACCTGCGTTTGAACGGGGCGACTGGAAAGCGGTGATAGATACGAAGTTCAACTCGGAACTGGCTGCCAAAGTGCGTGCTTGGGAGCCGCTGTTCAAGCAGTCGGTAGAAAAACTGCTGGCGATGCAGTCCAAAGAGGAGGAAATAGCCGCTGCTTTGGTGCGCTCGCGGAGCGTGTTGATGGGCGCTGTGTTCTTCGCCGTGTTGGCGGTGGTCGGCGTATTGAGCGTATTGATTGCGCGACAAATTCTGGGCGTGGTCAGTCAAGTCCAGCGCGCTGCGAGCCAGCTGGCGCAGGGCGACCTGACGACGCAAATCCCCATCACAGGACGCGACGAGCTGGGGCAGCTGGCAAACAGCCTCAATCAGGCGATTCAGTCGCTTGCGTCTGTGCTCAACGAGGCGAAACGCACCGCGCAGCAAGTGAGTCAGCAGGTTCAGAGCGCCGCGCAGAACCTGTCGCAGGTGGCTACGGGGGCGCAGCAAGTGGGCAGCGTCGCGAACGACTCGGCGCGCGGCGTGGAGCAAATGGCACAGGAAACCCGACGCGCCAACGAAATGATGACGCAGCTGCGCGCGGTAGTCCAGGAGGTCGCCCGCGGCGCGGAACAGACCGCACAGGCAGCGCAAAGCGGCGTGCAGCAGATGAACGAGGTCGCCCGCGTGGTGCGCGAAGTGGCGCAAGGCGCAGAGCAGACCGCCCAAGCCGCCAGCGCAGGCGTGGAGCGCATGCACACTATCGCCGAACGAATCCGAGCGACCTTCCAGCAACTCCAACAGACCCAAAACAGCGCGAGCCAAGCCAGCGAAATCGCCCAACAGGGACGCAGCGCGCTGGAGCAGTCCCAAAAAGTGATGGGCAACATCGACCAGCAGACGCGCCATGTCGCCAACGAACTGCAAGAGCTCGCTAATCTGTCTGCATCTATCGGCGGAATCTTGCAAACAATTGAAGAAATCGCCCGTCAGACGAACCTGTTGGCGCTTAACGCCGCGATTGAAGCCGCGCGCGCAGGCGAAGCGGGGCGCGGATTCGCCGTCGTCGCCGAAGAGGTGCGCCGACTCGCCGAACGCAGCGCCAACGCTACCCGCGAAATCCAGCAAATCATTCAACAGGTGCTCACCAAGACCGAGCAGACCGTGCAGGCGATGGAGCAGAGCCTCAGCGCCGTTCAGGAAGGCGCCCAGGTCTCGCAAGAGGTCGCCAACGGCTTAGGCGCAATCCTGCAGGCGGTGGAGACGATCACCCAGCAGGTAGAGCAGTCGGCGCAGTCGATGAACGCGGTGCAGAACGCCGCCGACGCCACCATGCACGAAATCGAGCAGATCGCCGCGATTGCCCAACAGTCCAGCGCGGCAAGCGAGGAGATGCTGGCAAGCACCGAAGCCACCTCCACCGCGCTCCAGCAAATCGCCACCATCGCCCAGCAATCGAGCGCGGGCACGCAAGAGATGACCGCCAGCGTGGACACAACCTCCAGCACGCTGGGGCAGATGGCATCGGTCGCGCAGCAAGTGGCGGCAAGTTCGCAACAGGCGAGCGCAACCGCCCAAGAGCAAGCCAACGCCATTCAGCAATTGAACCGTCAGATGGAGAGCGTGCGTTCCGCTGTGGAGCAACTGGCGCAGCAGATTGCGCAGTTCAAACTCGCCGAGAACGGCGCGCCGCCTGCCCAGACCTTCGGGGAAGTCGTACAGTTCCCCACCGCAGCATAACACGCAGGGCAGGGGGTGTATCCCCCTGCCCTATTTGCCCCATCGCGACCGCATCCTACCTGCAAAAGTGAAGGGATTGCGTGTGGGGCAGCGGCGTTTTCACCGCCCCGCAGGGTATGGTATAATCCCCTGTATGAAGCCCGTGCGCGCCACCACAAACACTACGGATAGGGTGAGAGAGCAACTGCCGCTGGCACTTTGTGGCACATATGCCATCCCCGACAACACCGACTGGGACTATGCCACCGCCGACACAAAAACCCACACGCACTGCTACCACCTCTATCCCGCCATGATGATTCCGCAAGTCGCTCGGCGGCTGATACGGCTTTACGGCAACGCAGGCGAGTTGCTTTTAGACCCATTCTGCGGTTCTGGAACCTCGCTGGTAGAAGCGCGCTTGGCAGGCTTGGACGCGATAGGAATCGACCTTAACCCCTTTGCGGTGTTCCTGGCTCGTGCGAAAGTAACCGATTTCGAACTCGATCAAGTCGTAGCTGAAGCGAAAGTGTTGCGTGCGCGCCTCGAGGAGTGGCTCAAAAGCGCACGCCGTGTGCCGCCCCCAAACTTTTATAACATCGACTACTGGTTCAAACCCGAAGCCCAAGAGGACTTAGCCCTCCTGCGTTATGCGATAGACCAGTGCATTTCTGAAGATGTGCGTGATTTCTTTCTCGTGGCGTTCGCCGCGACCGTACGCGCCAGTTCCAACACGCGGCGCGGAGAGTACAAGCTGTTTCGGATGCCAGAATCCGCGTTAGCCGCCTATCGCCCGCAGGTTTTCCCCACTTTTTGGGAAAAAGTAGAGCGCAATGTGCGTGGTTTATGCGAATTCCTTGCTGACCGTGTTCCCCGCACGACGGTGAGTGTCTACGAAGCGGATAGCCGTCATCCGCTACCGATTGCCAGCGAAAGCGTGGGGCTTATCGTAACCTCCCCTCCCTACGGCGACTCGCAGACGACAGTCGCCTATGGTCAGTTCTCACGCTTGATGCTTCAATGGCTCGGCTTCCCCGACGAAGTCGCCAAATCCATCGACCGACGCGCCTTAGGGGGGCAGAGCCGTTCCACTCAGGTTCAATTAGATGCTCCCACTTTAGAATCTGTGATGGAGACGATTGCGCACCAACATCCGCGTCGCGCAGCTCAGGTATATCAGTTCTATGCAGACTTCGCCGAATGCCTCCCCGAGCTGACACGCGTCGTGAAACCGCTCGGCTACGCCTGTTTCGTGGTGGGCAACCGCACTGTCAAGGGCGTGCGCATCCCCACCGATCAAATCCTCATCGAGATTGCCGAATCTTTTGGCTGGCGGCATATCACCACCTATCATCGGCGAATCCCCAATAAGCGAATGCCCCTGCGCAACAGCCCCTCCAACCGCCCTGGCGACTGGGGCGATACCATGACACATGAGCATATCGTGATTTTGCAGAAGAGGTGAACCGTGGTCAACCTTGATGCGCTGCGCTCAGAGATCTTTGGAGCTAACGGATTCGTGGTGAAGCTGCGCCGCGAGTTCGGATTGGACTCTCCCCAACAACTTGCGGAGCGTACCCAAGAAGTCATCCGACGCCAATTCCGGCGAGTGACCTGCAAAAATGTGAATGATGTACTCTGCGCCTTGCTGGATCAAGAGTATGAAGTCTACAAAGAGTTAGAACAACAAGCAATTATACATGCTGTCCAAATAGCCCTTCAGTTTCCTGAGTTTGAGGAGCTTCACCAAGTTATCTCGGCAGCGCTCAAGGCAGTGAGAGACGATTCTCTTGCTGCAGAGGAACGCCTCACAATCGTAGGACAGAACTTGGCTGGGTTTTACAAACTGCTTAGCGAGTCATTTGCGCAAAGTCGAAGGACGCGCGCAGGCGGAAGCGCTCAGTATCATATTGACTATGTGCTCCAACAACTGGGTTATAAGGGTTTTTACGCAACACAACAAGTCTTGAACGGAACCGTGGACTTCCTGTTTCCCAGCCTTGAGCAGTGGGAAAAGGACCGACGCCAGTGTGTAATCGTCTCAATTAAGCGATCGCTCAGGGAACGCTACAAACAGGTGTTCCAGGAGTTAAACATCTCCAAAGGACTAACCGTTTATCTCATCGTGACTGAAACCGAGAGTGAGGCACTGCGTGACATCACTTTGGAAAAAGTGGAATACTTAGACCAGCACAATATTTACCTTGTCGTGCGCGATGCTGTGAAGAAACATTTTGCACAGCAGGCTAATGTGTTAGGGTTCACGGACTTCTTCTGCAAACAGCTGCGTTGTCTGAGACAGAGGTGGCGCGGTTCGTAAAAGCCGACACCCCAAAGGTCACCATGACCCATGAACAGGTATAATCTCCATCGATGTGTAAGGATGCTGCAGAAAGCTTGCTTCAACAGTTGAGAGAACTCGCCCCCAAAATAGAGAGCCTACTCAACTCGCCTTCTGGGGAGTGGTCTGCCCGAGGTGTGATTGATCTGCAGCAGACGATTTACCCATTGTCATATGATACAAAGCTCATCTCGAAAGTTATAGAACTAATGATCTTACCAATATTGATAGGATTCGCAGATCAGTATGGGTACCGAACCGAGATCGCTCCCGAGCAAAACTACTACCCTGATATAACCTTCATAGACCAAGCAAAATGTAAGTTTGCGCTCGATATAAAGACAACCTATCGGATAGAGAGCAAAGAAGGCGAGGTAAGCGCGATGACCCTGGGAACTTTCACAGGGTATTTCAGGAACAGAGAATCGAGAAAAAATATTCTCTACCCATATAAGGAATATTCTGGACACTTCGTACTGGGAATCATTTATACGCGCGCAGATATCCACCAAGAAAATCTTAAGCCAATACCCATAGACGCTCTGGAAACTGTTCGAGCCGTGATTCGCGACATTCGAGTATTCGTGGAGCATAAGTATAAAATTGCCAGTGATCGTCCGGGTAGTGGCAATACGAAGAACATTGGTTCGGTGCGTCAGATAGAGCTGTTGTTAAAAGGTGAAGGTCCCTTTGCTGAACATGGAGAGGAGGTCTTCGATGAATACTGGATGAATTATCAAACAGTTGAGATGGCAAAAGGCTCAGAAGTGCCATACACCAACCTCAAGGAATTCTTTGTTTGGAGGAACAAAAGATGATTACTATGGGAAAGCGCTCTGTCGTGCGAACGCCTCCGATTAAGTGTCAGGGGATTAAAACGAAGCTCGTGCCCTTCATTCTGAGCTCTATCCGCTGGTCTCAGGGTGAAAGTGGACGTTGGATCGAGCCGTTTCTTGGATCGGGGGTAGTGGCATTTAATCTGGCGCCGCGTCGCGCAATTCTGGCGGACATCAATCCACATATCATTCGGTTTTATCGAGCGATTCAAAACGGTTCGATTACCCCTGCTGATGTGCAACAGCATCTATTTCGGGAGGGACGATTACTTGAAGCAAGGGGTGAGGCGCACTATTATGCTGTGCGCAAGCGGTTCAACCATATGGCGGATCCCCTGGACTTTCTCTTTCTTAATCGGGCGGGATTCAATGGGCTTATCCGTTTCAATCAGGAAGCCCAATACAATGTTCCGTTTTGCAAAAAGCCAGGGCGATTTTCACCTGCTTACATCACAAAGATAGTTAATCAAGTACGGTGGGTGAGTCTCCAGATGCAAGGGAAAGCGTGGGAATTTCGCGTCGCTTCGTGGGAAGAGATTCTCGACCTTGCCCGTCCCGAAGATTTCGTCTATCTGGACCCACCTTATGAGGGTCGACACACGGACTACTACAACCAGTGGACTACTGAGCAAACGGAGCGACTGGTTGCGCGTATGCTGCAACTCCCGTGTGGATACGCCCTCTCGATGTGGTTGGAAAACGAATACAGGCGCAATCTGCTCGTCGATTACTTGAGTAAACATCTGGTCATACGAGTCTACCAGCACTTTTATCACATTGGTGCAGAGGAAGTAAACCGTCGCTGGATACGTGAGGCTTTGCTTATTCATCCAGACTATGTAGCGGAAGAGACAGCAACATTAGCCCATCCAAAGCCTGCTGCGTTGCACCATGATATTCATCCCGCTGATTCGGAACCAGTGCAGATGAGCCTCTTCGATGCGTCTATCGAACGCCAGTGTGACATTTCAACTCAGGAGCCAATTGTGGGCATTTGAATCGTCACACGGAAATTGGAATGGGCGTTGTCGCGCAGCTCAGGTATATCAGTTCTATGCAGACTTCGCCGAATGCCTCCCCGAGCTGACACGCGTCGTGAAACCGCTCGGCTACGCCTGCTTTGTGGTGGGCAACCGCACTGTCAAGGGCGTGCGCATCCCCACCGATCAAATCCTCATCGAGATTGCCGAATCTTTTGGCTGGCGGCACATCACAACCTATCATCGGCGAATCCCCAATGAGCGAATGCCCCTGCGCAACAACCCCTCCAACCGCCCTGGCGACTGGGGCGATACCATGACACACGAGCATATCGTGATTTTGCAGAAGAGGTGCACTGTGGTCAACGCTTCACGAACTGGCGCTGGTATAGCTCCGCAGAGCGAACTTCCAAAACAGTCGCCCAGCAACGAAAAAGACCAACGCCCATACCACCGCAAACCACAAAAACCCCGCCGACGCCTTCCCCAGCAGCGCCTTCGCAGGGATTGTGGCTAAAAACGCAATCGGCAACACATAGGTAAACACCCGCCGCAACACCCGGTCAAACACATCCGTTGGGAACCGTCCAATCTGCGCAAACACCTCCGACAACACCCACAAGTTGTCCACGCGCACCAGCCAGATGCTGAGCGTCATCATCATAAAATGAAACGAATAGAAAATCAGCACCCCCGTGAACACCATCCCCAAGTAGAGCGCCAGATTGGGCAGCGGCGGCAGATATTCCAACCGAAGCAGCGCGTAGACGCCCAGCAAGACCGCCACCACCAGCGAGCCCAGCTGGTCAAGGTTAATGCGCCGCAGCGAAAGCCAGAACTGCGAGTCCACAGGCTTGAACAACACGAAATCTAGCGTGCCCTGACGCACCATCGTGGGCAGCTCCGACAGCCCAAAATAGAAAAGGGTCGTAATCAGCGCGTCGATAAAGTAGAGCGTCGCCGCCAGCACCAACGCCTCCGATTCACTCCATCCGGCGATCGAATCGGTGTGTCTGTAGATAATCTTCAGCGTCGCCAGAAAGAAGCCCAGCCAGAGCGCGTTGTAAAGCATCTTCGCCCAGAAGTTGGCGCGGAACTCCATCTCGCGCACCACACTCGTGCGCAGAAACGCTTTATAGAGGTTCCAGTAATATCGGAGCCGTTTCACATTCCCACCCCCGTGTATTGCCTGAGCCCCTTCCGCCAGAGGAGCTGCGCCACACCAGCACCAATCAGCACCCACACTGCCTGTAGCCCGATTTCCATCCACATCGCCTCACCCTGTAGTTTGCCGATTGCAATTTCTACAGGCACAGCGGTGGTATAGCGGAAGGGGAACAGCATCGCCGCTGCCTGCAGCCAGCCCGGCATCAGGGCAATCGGCGCGACCCAGCCGCTTAAAAACAGCATCGGCGCATAGTAGAGCGAAAAGACGCTTTGCGTCTCCTGAAGCCAAAACGCTAACGCCGCCAGTGCGTATGCCGTGAAAAACGAAACCAGATGCCCCAGCAGCACGCTCAACCAGAACTGCCAGCCCAACTCCAACGGCGTCAGCGTCGTGAACCGACTGTAATACCATAAGGCAAGCCCCGCCACAGGCACAAACAAGACCATCCGCAGCGCCCGCCACGAGAGATTCTGCGCCACGAAACGCCACACAATCGGCACAGGACGCAACAGCCACTGCGATAAAACACCCTCCTTAATCTCCCACGACACATCCCACATGATATGACTCACGATAAAGTTCGTCGTGAAGGCAATCATCACATAGTAGGTCACCATCTCGCCGGGGTTGTAGCCCGCGATTGCCTCGCGTCCGCCGTAGGCAGAGAGCCACACCAGCGGCATCACGAGGCAATGCACCACATCGGTCAACATCCAGATAAAGGCGCTGGCGCGATAGGCAAGACTGTCGGCGATATAGATTTTGAGCAAGGCAACCACTTTAGGGATTAACGAGCGCATCGGCAGGAAGTGTACCCATTTGAAACTGTCCCGAAGTTGGGCGCACGCAATTAGATTGCACCTTCAGGGACAACGCTTGACCAGTCAACCTGTTGCGCTTCTGCATCCCAACGAGCAAGGATTATGCTGCGTGGCGTTCGATGTCTGGTTTCAGCATACACTAACACATCCTGACGATTGAAGACTTTCAGTAGCCGAATCAAGTTGGGCTTAATACCCTGTGGAGACACTAAAAATGACCATCGTGGTTTCACAATACGGCTGTATCCTATCGCCTGCGACAGATGCGAAACGGTAATTGGCGTTCGCTTGCATTCCACAAGAGCGATATCGACAGCGCTCGCGTGGTAAACGAATCCCACAACATCGGAGCGCACATCCCAACTGTGCCATTGTCAGTCTCCAGCAAGTTGCGCAAGCGATCACTGATTTGGATTAGTCCAAGCTTGATTTCTGTGGGTTGATCGAAAGCCGTTTCCACCCCCTGAACCGTAATCGATGAGCCGGGAAACTGGATAACTATGCGGTAGTCTCCTGGCTGCTCTAATAGCTGTCCCCTCGCGGTGATAAGTCCTAATAGATACGCGACATCTGCGTCCAAGTAATCCATCATGCTCACCCTTCGGGCTTCTTGAAAAAACGACTCGATTCCCATCACGAAGATTATACCAACATTCCTATCCTACGGAGTTGATTCCCAGCAAGCTACACTGCGAATACTTTGAAAACGGCGTCAGGGCGCGTGTTGTCACCATACGCCCTGACGCCGCGAAGGGATTGCTCTTAGCCGAAGCGTCGATTTTACACGGACGCTCCGATTACAGTTTCACGAACCCGCCGAGTAGGAACGCCATGCCCCAGCCGATGACGCCTACCAGCAGCGCACCCACTAACCCAACGAGGAACGGCTTCAGCCCAACGCCTTTGAACACGCTGAACGAGGTCGCCAAGCCGACCGCTGCCATCGCCGTGCCTAAGGCGCGCGAACCCCAAGTTTCGCCGATGGCTTTGGTGAACTCTTTCCAGCCAGCCTCGTCCCAGATGCCAAACGCCAGCCCGTTTGCCAGCTGGGCGTCGCCGATGGAACGGATAACCGCCATCGCGATGAAGCCCAAAATGAACGCCGGGAGCAACTTGGTGATGCTAATCTTACCGCCGTCGCCCTCGCCCTGCGCCGCCATCCGACGCAGATAGAGATACGAGAGCATCGGCACGACGACCGCTAAAAACAGGTTGCGCGTCAACTTGGTGACCGTCGCCGCTTTGAGGACGACCTCGTCGTTGAACACCTCTTTGTAGGTAAGCGCCGCGCCCACGACCTGCGAGGTCTCATGCACCGCGGTTCCTAAAAACAGCCCGATCTGTTCGGAGGTGTGCAGGATATGCGGCGCAATGTACGGATACAGAAACATCCCCAGCAGCCCGAACAAGGTCACATTCGCAACGGCGTAGGCGACCTCTTTCTGGTCGGCTTTAATCGCAGGCGCAGTGGAAACAATCGCCGTGACGCCGCAGATGCCTGTACCTGCAGCAATCAGCGTGCCCAGACGATCGGGTAGGTTCAACTTACGATTGAACCACGACACGAACCACAGCCCGCTGAAAATCGCCGTCACAACCACGGGGATGCCCCAGACTCCCAGCTTGAACACATCCATCAGGCTCAGCTTAATACCCACCAAGATAATCCCCAGACGCAGGATTTTGGTGGTGCTGAACTTGATTCCGTCTTCGATCGCTTTGGGCAACGGCAGCAGGTTGCGCAGTAAGATCCCGATTACAATCGCAGTAAGCACCGCCGAGATGGGGCTCGACTTACCTGTCGGATCGATGCCTTGCAGGCTCAATACCCATGCGCCCAGCACATTCGTCAGTGGAATCGCGACCAGCATAATCGCGACCGACAACAGAAAGCCGGGCAGGATACGCACGACGCCCTGCCAATCGGGCACACCCAGCAGGGCATCCAAAATCAGATTCCGTTTCTCTATTTGTTTTTCTAAGTTTTGTGTTGCCATCGCTGTCTACCTCCTGTCCATCGTGACCGGGGCAGTCTTGCCACAGCCCAGTCGCCCAGTTCACGAGCACAAAATCTTGCCCTCCAAGCTGGGTGCGACGACATCCGTGTCGTGCTCCCAAGCAATTGGAGCGATGCCCTCCCTGCCATCGCCAGTGCGCGGTACGACGGCATTTCTGCCGTCGTACCGGGTGAATGTTTAGTAGGCGTCTGCCAACGCGCAGACATTCTTGCCCAGCTCGAGCTCCTGCGCCTTCTCCTCGTCGGGCACAAGCAGCCCTGCGTTCACACGCTTGATGTCCACATACTGAGGTGGGAAGGTCGGCAGGGTGCTGAGGATGAACTCGATAAACGCCTCCTTGCTCGGCGCCATGTATTCACGCGGGTTGTTGCGTTTGATGTTGCCCAGCGTGTCGTAGAAGGTTCCGTCGGGACGCCCCTCGCGGCTGGCGGTGGCGAAGTGCGCTGGGAACACCAGCGTGCTGTCGGGCAGCGTGAGCAGTTTCTTATAGAGCGATTCGTAGTGAATCGGCGCCCACTCCTCGCCGCGCCCACCTAAGTCGGGACGCGCCACCGACACAATGAAGATCGAATCGCCAGTGAACAGATAGCGATCGTTCACGAGGAACGCCATATTACCCAGCGTGTGCCCCGGGATATGAATCCCCTTCAGCGTCGCATCGCCGAATTGGAAGGTGAAGTTGTCCTTCAGATACTCATATTCGATAGTGGCGGGCAGCATGTCGATGGGGTGAATGCCGTCGTAGGGATGCAAGAAGTAGGGCACGCCGAGTTCCTTGGCGAGTTTCGGACCGCCGCTGATGTGGTCGGCGTGAGCGTGCGTGTCGAAGATCGCCACGATTTCAAAGCCCTCGCGCTCGGCAAGGCTCGTGTACTGCTCGGTGTGGCGGGTCGGGTCAATCAGGATGCCTTTGCCGTTGCTCACGACGGCGTAGGCGAGGTCGCCGCGCGCGAAGCGCATCACCTGATACAGAGCGACATCTTTAACTTCCTCGATGCGGCGGACGCGATAGTAGTTGCCCCACGCAATCATGCCGCCTTCGAGGTTTGTCGCCTCGTAACCGCGCTCGCGCAGCAGGTTCGCTACATACTCCGAGGAACCGCCCTTCGCGCACACCACTACGACGGGCTTGCCCTTCGGCACGCGAGCAACATTCTCGTCTTCGTTCTCGATGAACTGGAAGTAAGGAATATGCAAGGTCTCTACAGGGTTACGTCCCTCAATCTTCCAGCGATCGAACTCGTCCTGATTGCGCACATCTAACAACAGGAACGAATCGCCGCGCTCAATCATCTGATCCAGCTCTGCCACATTAATCGTGGTTTTGGTCATAGTAGCCATCGCTTCATACCTCCCTGTGTAGGATATTTGGGGAAGCCCCGTGTTTTGGCTTCCGAGAGTTTAGAGGCGTCGGGGATGTAAGAGGATTCATCGAGCGATGTAAAATCGGGTCATGAATCTTTTAATGCCTCGGGCGCCTCTAACCACACAGAAGTCGCGCAAAGCGGCTTCACTATGCGAACGACAGGAGGTATGGAAACGATGGAAATCAAATACGATATCGAAGTGGATGCGCGTGGGCTGCAGTGCCCGATGCCAATTGTGAATGCACGCAAGACCTTTCAATCGCTGCAATCGGGTCAAGTATTGCGTGTGCTGGCGACAGACCCAGGGTCGGTGAACGACTTTAAAGGTTGGGCGAACATGGTCGCCGATGCGGAACTTGTCGCGCAGGAGACCACGGAACTCGACGGGAAGACGGTCTATGTGCATTATGTGCGCAAGAAGTGAGGAGGTGAATCATGACGATGAATGGTCAGACGGCTGTGATGGAGCGCGCCGCGCCCGACCTAAGCGCGCTGCAGGAGCAGGTACAGCAGTTGCAGGCGCAGGTGGACGCGCTGCGCGCGCAGTCGCCTGAGAATCGCCTCTCGATGGTGGTGTTTTCGGGCGATTTAGATCGCGTGCTGGCGGCGTTCGTCATTGCGTCGGGCGCGGCGGCAAGCGGCATGGAGGTCTCGATGTTCTTCACCTTCTGGGGCTTGACCGCGCTGCGCCAGAAACGCGAGTCGCGCGGGAAGACCTTCTTCCAGCGGCTCATGGGCTGGATGACGCCAGTGGGCACGCGCGGGCTGGGCGTCTCGAAAATGAACTTCGGTGGGATCGGCGCGAAGATGCTGCGCGCGATGATGCGCCAACAGGGCGTGCCCCAAATCGAAGAGATGGCGCAGATGGCGCGCGACCTGGGCGTGCGCATCGTCGCCTGCCAGATGTCGATGGATGTGATGGGCATCCACAAGGAAGAGCTGGTGGATGGCATCGAGGTCGGCGGCGTAGCGACTTTTCTGGGCGACGCCACAAAATCGAAGGCGACCCTGTTTATCTAAGGCGCATTCTCGCGCTGGGGGCGGCGACACGCAGCAGGCTACACCTTGCAGCGTCGCCGCCCCAACACCTAATTACAACGCCATCGGCATAATCACGCACAGATAGTCACCAGTCTCAGCGGGCTTGAACACCGCAGGGCGAAGCGACTCGGTCAACTCGATCACAACGCCCTCGCTCTTGACGACATCCAGTACATCGAGGATGTAGCGGGCGTTGAACGCGATCTCCAAATCGTCGCCTTCGCGGATGAGATCGACGCGCTCGGTCGCCTCACCGACATCGCCTTGAGCGCTGATGACCAGTTTCTCGCCGTCGGTGCGTAGGTAGACCTTGTTCGAGTTGCTCCGCGCCACCAGATACGCCCGACGCAGCGCGTTGCGAAAATCCTGCGCAATCAGCGTCCACTTGCGCGTATAGCTCTGGGGGATAACGCGCTGGTAGTTCGGATATTGCCCTTCGATGAGTTGGGTGTAGACCGCCGCATTTTCGCCCAGAAACGCCGCGCGATGTGCGCCGAGCCGCAGCGTTATCGTGTCGGAAGTGGGGATTTTATGCACCAGCTGAATCGCCTTCAGGGGCACGATAGCGCTGGTCGGTTCCCCTGCTCCCGAGTCGATACACGCGGTGCGCACCGCCAAGCGGTGGGTGTCGGTCGCCACCAGGCGCAGCGTGTCGCCTTCGAACTCCATGCGGATGCCTGTCAGTGCCTGGCGGGCTTCCTCTTTGGACACGGCGAACTCCACGGAGTCGACCATCTCCAAAAAGTGCTTCGCGGGCAGCGCCAGTTCGCTGGGCGATTCGATTTCGGGGACAGGCGGATACTCTTCGGCGGGGAGTCCGAGCAGTTGGTAGCGCGAGTCGCCGCTGGTCACAATCGCCTGATGGCGTTCGCCTGTCTCGATGTTGATCTCTTCTCCACCCAGCGAGCCGACCAGTTCGGTCAGCAGGCGCGCGGGCAGGGTCGTCGCGCCGTCTTCGCCGACAATCGCGGGGATGCGACACTCCACCCACTGCTCCAAATCGCTGCCCACCAGGCGCAAGGTATCGCCCTGCGCTTCCAAGTACAGGTGACTCAGAATGGGGAGCGAAGCACGCGTTGCCGCCGCACCCGCCACAACGCCTAACGCCTCATCAAACTGTTTTCGATTGAGCTGAATCTTCATCGGATATCCTCCTCTCCTCTATGAGGAGGGAGATTCTACCCCATCGGGGAAGCTCCTGCTATCGCTGGGGTACACTACTGAGTGTCATGAACTCCGCGTTGCAGGCGAAACTCAAGACCTTGCCCAAGCAACCGGGTTGCTATATATTCAAGGATGCGCAGGGAGCGGTATTATATGTCGGGAAAGCCGTCAACCTGCGCCAGCGTGTGCGCTCGTATTTTCAAAAGTCGGCACAGCACGCCCCAAAAACCGCCCGCATGGTGCGCAAAATCGCTGATGTGGAATGGCTCGTCACCGACACGGAACTGGAGGCGCTAATTCTGGAGTGCAACCTCATCAAGAAGCACCGTCCGCCCTACAATGTGCTGATGCGCGACGACAAGTCGTACCCCTACCTGTGCCTCACCCTGCGCGAACCGTTTCCTCGCCTGCTCGTGACGCGCCGCGTGCGTCAGGACGGCAATCGCTACTTCGGTCCCTTTGCCAACTCAGGCGCGGTGTGGAGCACGCACCAACTGCTCCACCGCACTTTCCCGCTCATTCCCTGCGGCAAGGTTTGGGATGGAACGCCGAAACAGCGTCCCTGTTTGTATTATCACATGGGGCGCTGTCTCGCGCCGTGCTCCGGGCTGGCGACCCCCGAGGTGTATCGACAGATTGTGCAGCAAGTCGCGCTCTTTCTGGAGGGTAAGGGCGATGACCTCATCAAGCAACTCACCGCGCAGATGGAGCACGCCGCCGAAAACTTGGAGTTTGAACGCGCAGCGAAACTGCGCGACCAAATCCACGCCCTGCAGGAAGTGCTGCAACGGCAGAAAGTCGTGCAGCCTGACGGCGTGAACGAAGATGTGATTGCGCTGGTGAAAGACGAGCGGGGCGCATGCGTGCAGATGTTCTTCATCCGCCACGGCAAACTGCTGGGACAACGTAACTTTTTCTTGACCGAAGGCGCCGAGGAGAACCCAAACGCGATTATGAGCGAGTTTCTCAAGCAATATTACCAAGACGCGCCCGAAGTGCCCGACAAGATTCTGTTGCCCTACGAGATTACCGAGGCGCAGATTATCGCACAGTGGCTGCGTCAGAAGCGGGGCAGCGGCGTCGAGATCCGCGTGCCCCACCGCGGCGAGGACGCCCAACTGCTGGAAATGGCAGCGCACAACGCCGAACTCGCCCTGCAGAGCTTGCGTCAAGAACTGGAACTGAAAAACGAACTGCTGGAGACGGCTTTGCTGGAATTACAGGAGGCGTTGAACCTGCCGAACCCGCCCCAGCGGATCGAAGCGTTCGACATCTCCAACATTCAAGGCATCGCGCCTGTGGGCAGTATGGTCGTGTTTGAGGGGGGTCAGCCGAAAAAGTCGGACTATCGGCGGTTCCGTATCCGCTGGCATCCCGAAAGCCCCGACGACTTCGCGATGATGAAAGAGGTCATCACGCGTCGCCTGCGCGAAGCGCTCTCAGGTGACGAGAAATGGCGCACCCTGCCCGACCTGATGCTTATCGACGGCGGTAAGGGGCAACTCAACGCCGCCCTGGAGGCAATCCATGCGCTGGGCTTCGAAATCCCCGCTATCGGGCTTGCCAAACGCCACGAGTTAGTCATCTTGCCCGATAAAGACGAGCCGCTCGAACTTCCCCGCCATAGCAAAGCGCTCCATCTCTTACAGCGCATTCGCGACGAGGCGCACCGATTCGCCGTCAGCTACCACCGCAAGCTGCGCGAGCAACGTGCCGTCAAATCGCCTCTGGACGAAATTCCCGGCGTCGGTCCGCGTCGCAAGAAGCTGTTGCTGCGCCTGTTCGGCTCGATAGATCGGATTCGCGAGGCGAGCGTGGAGGAGCTGGCTTCGGTGCCTACGATGACGCGCAAACTGGCGCAGCAAGTATTGGACTACCTGCGCGAAAGTTAGGCTTGGGATGTGCCCCGAATCCGCGCCACCTCATGCGCGAGTACCTCCACCCCATACTGCAGGTCCTCCCAAGTGGTGGCGCGTCACTCCCACGCAGGAGTAGAGGAGCCGATGTAGAATATCTTGTGGGATGACGCACGCCACGGTATACATTGCCGACAGTCGCTCTATGTACGAGACGCCTAACGAAAGCGTTGCGCTGATCGTTACCTCGCCGCCCTACTGGCACATCAAAGATTACGGTACATCGCAGCAAATCGGGTATGGGCAATCGCTGCATGAATACCTCTACGACCTTGCGCGTGTGTGGCGGGAATGTTGGCGGGTGCTGGCGCCTGGCAGAAGGCTCTGTATCAACATCGGCGACCAATTCGCCCGAGCCGTGATTTACGGGCAATATAAAATCATTCCCCTGCACGCGGAGATTATCGCACAATGCGAGCAAGTCGGTTTCGACTACATGGGCGCGATTATCTGGCAAAAGAAGACCACGATGCGCCCCTCAGGCGGCGCGGTGGTTATGGGGTCGTTTCCCTACCCGCCCAACGGGGTAGTGGAACTGGATTATGAGTACATCCTACTGTTCCGCAAGCCGGGCAAATCCGCGCCTGTACCGGAATGGGCGCGTGAGCGCTCCGCGCTAACACGCGATGAGTGGAAGAGCTACTTCAGCGGGCACTGGCAGTTTGCAGGCGAGCGACAAACGCTGCATGAAGCGATGTTCCCAGAAGAACTCCCCCGACGACTCATCCGCATGTTTTCGTTTGTAGGCGAGACCGTGCTAGACCCATTTGTAGGAAGTGGTACCACTCTCAAAGTGGCTCTGGAGTTAGAACGGAACGCGATTGGCTATGAGATTCAATCCGAGTTTGAGCCTGTGATACGCCAAAAGGTTGGGCTAAACCTCTTGACACAGGGGGCGCTGCGTATCGTGCGGCGTGAAGAGTCATATCCACCCGTGGAGCCGCCCGAAGGCTACACCCCCAGTGTCAAAGAGGCACGCCCCCTCGTGGACCCGAAGCAGCTGACGCTTGAGCCTGATGCAGTCTACCGAATCGTGCGCCTCATCCAAGACAACGGCGCCCCCACGCCGATACTCCTGACCGACAGGGGGCTGAGTATCACGCTTCTGGGCTTAGAGTTTCCGCCTGAGCGCTACGAACAAGCCCTCGCCTACTTGCAATGCTATGTCGTGGGCAAACAGGTAATCCTCCGTTTTGAGACACCCCCAGAAGCCGAAGGGATGCCATTACCCGCTTATGTCTATCTCACCAATCGTTTGTTCATCAATCGCAAGATGATCGAAATGGGATTAGCGCGAGCATCACGGGGTCAGAAACACAAATTCTACCAACGATTTTTGGAAGCGGAGCAAGTACACAACCATGCCCAATAAAGAGTGGATTCTGAATATCGCGTTCAATCGCTGGCAGTTCAATCGCCCCCGCTATGTGGGGAAACTGTCGGAAGCCATTCGTGAATGCGCCCCCAAAACACTTGAGGATTGGAGAAACTATTACTTCTCACGAGTGAAACCAGATGGCGAGTTATTCGGAGAAACGATGCAGGAACACCTCGAGGAGGTCGGAAAACGCCTGTATGTCAAAATCTCCGAGCAACTTCGTGCGGAAATCGAAGAGATCACCGAAGAGGACTGCATTCGTTATGTTCAGGATGTGGTGTTGCGCAGAACTTTCGAAGGGTACCAAACCGAGAAGCAGACAATCTATGAACAGTTGCAAGACCACTTGGGCTTCAAGTTGCACCCCGCGCCCGACGCGTGGGATCGTGCTTACAATGTCGATTTCTACATCCCCGTGGGCGAGGCATCTATTGGTATCCAAATCAAGCCCACCACCTATACCCAGACTCCTGAGCTGCATAGGTGGCGTCAATGGATGCAAGCGAGCCACCAACGCTTCGAAAAGGAGCACCGTGGGAAAGTCTTCATCGTGTTCTCGGTAAAGCAGAATGGGAAAAAGATGATTGCAAATCCAGAGGTTGTCGAGGATATTCGGCAGGAAATAGCGCGTCTCCAAAACGAGGCTTAAAAGCTCAATCGGCGCCTTCCCGGATGAGTCGTTGGCGTCAACGGATGAGCCGTGGGCGTCGTTGGATGCGCTAAGGGGTCACCGGCGCCTTGCCCCGAATCCGCGCCACCTCATGCGCGAGTACCTCCACCCCATACTGCAGGTCCTCCCAAGTGGTGGCGCGTCCGAGCGTGAAGCGCACGCCTTGCTGGGCGGCGTGTTCGTCCCAGCCGAGCGCCAGCAGCACATGGGACGGCTCCAGCGAACCTGCGCTACATGCCGCGCCGCTGCTGGCGCCAATCCCCGCTCGATCCAGCGCGATGAGCAGGCTATCCGACGGGACGCCCGCGAAACGGAAATGCGCGTTCGTGGGCAGTCGTTCCGTGGGGTGCCCCGTAAGCGTCGCCTCGGGGACGGTCTCCAACACGGCTTGAATGAACTGGTCGCGCAACTGCGTTAGGCGTGGGGCTTCCACGGCACGCACGGCTTCGGCGATTCGCACGGCTTCCGCGAACCCCACGATGCCCGCCACATGCTCGGTGCCCGCACGACGGTCGCGCTCCTGCCCGCCGCCCACCATCAGCGGCTGCAACGGCGTGCGCGCCCGCACATAGAGCGCACCGACGCCCTTCGGTCCGTAAATCTTGTGCGCCGACACGCTCAGCAAATCGCAGCCCATCGCCTCCACATCCACGGGCAACACCCCAAAGGTCTGCACCGCATCCACATGGAACCACACGCCCCGCTCTCTGCAAATGGCTGCAATCGCCTCCACGGGCTGGAGCGTGCCGATTTCGTTGTTGGCGTGCATCACCGACACCAGCCATGTGTCGTCGCGGATGCGCTCGCGCACGGCGTCGGGGTCTACCTGCCCGTAGCCATCCACGGGGATTAGCTCCACCTCATAGCCGAACGGAATCAGCCATTCGGCGGCGTGCAGCACGCAGTGATGCTCGATCGCAGAGACAAGAATATGCCGACGGTGGGGTGGGGCTTTCAGGGCGCAGCCGATGATCGCAAGGTTGCACGACTCGGTTCCCGACGACACGAAGCAGATTTCGGCGGGGTCGGCGTGCAACGCGGCTGCAAGCGTCTCCCGAGCCGCATCGATTGCCATCCGTGCGTTCCTTCCCCACCGGTGCAGGCTCGACGGATTGCCGTACTCGCTTTTGAGGTACGGCTCCATCGCCTTACGCACGCGCGGGTCTAACGGTGTTGTCGCAGCGTGGTCTAAGTAGACGGTTCTCATGGCATGGTGCTGAATGCGCTCACCCAAAGCGCAGTATACCTAATTGGGTCAAAATCACCCCATGAGGATGCAGGAGCCTCATCAATTCGAACGAATCTCACCATCACAGGGGGTAAACGATGTCTGCGGAGGAGTATATTACCTTGCTGCAGCGATATGCTGACCGCTATGCGCGTACCAGGGCAGATGCCGAAGACGCGGTCATGGAATGTCTCCATGCCTATCGTTGGCGTTTCGGGGTCTATCCGTGGGAAGCAGCACATGACGACGCTTCGCCTGTAGCATGGTGCCTTCTTAAACTGCGCGCCTTGATTGCCGACCACTTCAGGCAAACTGCCACGCACCGCGAAGTCCACCTAGAAGATGTTGAGCAAGCGAGAGAGTTGTCTACGAACTTAGACGAGTCAGACCTGCTTACTCGTCTGATGGTGAAACAGTTTTTCGAACATTTACCCCCTTATCTGCGTCGCGTGGCGGTGATGTATCAGGAAGGTTATAGCTATAAAGAAATCGCCGAAGCACTGGGGGTTGCTCTCGGTACGGTACAGCGCTATATCGCAAGAATTGCCCAGTTGGGACGTATCTTTTTTGAGATTGATGACAACAAAACGGTCGCGCGACTCGTTAATATGGGTGGAAGTTCCGCAGCGGACTCCACAAGCTCGGTGAAGGAGGTTAATCATGGTTCGCTGAGACGACAGCAGTGGTTGATGATGAGCGCTACAGCGCTCTTGATTGCCAACATCGTAGCGATGCCCCACACCTTAGCGGCGCTGAACGAACTGCGCGGGGGGGGGCGAACATGTACCCGACGATGAATAGCAACAGCTGTGGCTGTAGTCAACCCAAAATGGAAGTCTCGCCAGAGAAGGTGAAAGCGGTGTTGAAGGCACACAGCGGGAGATTGAGACAGGCGAAGGAAGCTGTGTACGAGCCGCAACAGAGGCGGAAGCCAGGCACTCGAGTTGAAGTTGGCGTCGGTGTGGAAGTGCCAGTGCCACCTGGTTCTCAACAGGTTCGTTGTGAATTCCTTGAAGAAGTCTGCGTAGACGTACACTCGATAGTAGAAACAGAACAGGAATTCTGCGACAGGCGTAACTGGTATGGTTCAAGATGTGAAGAATTATATCCCGAATTTAATGGCGACCATTACAAAAAACAACGCAAGCGTTACAAGTTTGTCTGCCGTGGGCCTCGTCGTACGGTTGTCTGGGTACACTGTACGAGATGGAACGTTATTAATTGTTGTGACAGACCTACAAGCCCCCCAGATTGTCTAGGGGGCGCATCGCGACTGTGTAATAGAAACGGGCGCGACTCATCAGAATAATAATCCTGCTCTCAAGCTCAGGCAGCAGGTCTGCTGCCTGAGCAGTAGCAATGCGGAGGCGATCATGACACAAAAGGCACTAACACTGCTAGAGCTCCTTACAGTGATAGCGATTCTGCTACTGCTGGCAGCGCTATCACTGCCTGCACTCCGTGCTGCGCGGTATAGAGGACATGACGCTGTATGTATCAGCAACATGCGGCAGATCCTTATGGCTGTTGGGATGTATCGTAGCGATTACCATCAGGAGTTTCCGAAGATGCTCAATCGGGTTCTTCCATATGTGCGCACGCAAACGATCTTTCACTGCCCTGTTGACAAGGAAGGGGGGATAGCCGTCACGAAAGAAATCGAGCGTATACCTCAGCTAAGCTACTACTATGTCGGGATGTATACGTTGTTCCCTGAGTTCCTAACCTACGCTCCTCCCTTAGATCCAAACCATGGCGTTATCGCATGCGTGTGGCACCCGATATCTAATTGGAATTCATGGAGCCCGTTTACTGCACCGTTCGTTCGGCGCGGTCTTTTGGACGGCAGCGTACAAACTGTGCGTAAGCGCAAACCGACCCCTGACGAGCTTGACCCACGCGAACCCGACAACGAAGCAGGCAACGGCTGTTTCAACGGATGGATTCTATTCACGAATGCCCCGTGTCCTCTTGAATATTGTCGTCACCCTGATTGCTTCGATTAAGGAGGTCAAAATAATGTTTGAGAAGGCGCGATTTTTGAAGTCGGTCTACCCCTACCTTATTGGGTTTGCCCTTGCTCGTTTGATGGAATACCCAATCCGTTTGGTACTGGTCTATCCACTCGGTTACCTATTTCAGTTACTCGGATTTATCTCCGCCCAAGAGAACCGTGAAGCACTGAGCAGCGTTCATCAAGTCTACTTGCACGAATATACGGTTCAGTTGCGAAGCATCTTTTACTGGAGCCTGTGGTTGGGAGTAGGGTTAGTGGTTGGCATACTCACATTGACGAGCAGGCGTGTGAATATGTCTCAACGAGTTTTCAACGGATTCACAGCGCCACTAATTATGCTTGGGATTTATGGATGTATCATCGGTTTGCGTGGATTCCCGTACGGCTGGGTACCGATGGATTTTATTGGCTTGCCTGCATTTATAGTCGCGCAGTTTTATACAGGCATCCTCTTTGCCCACTGGATACCGCGCCTATATCATTTACTTGCCGAAACAGAGGTTGGGGACTTGGTCTCACGCCGCCGCAAGGAATCGGGCTCTTATGACCGTCCTATATAGTTAGGGTCTCATGTTGGTATGGACAAAAAAGTTCCAATCTTTATCAAAGGGTGGGTCGCCCCTGCATTAGCAGGGGTGTCCATCCTTGCTTGCGCACGCCTTGGGTATCTCGCGGTTGTTCTGATTATATCGCTCTTGATGGAGATGGAAACTGATTCTCTCGCCAGGGTGGCTTGATACTTGGGGACTGGCGGGGGTGGGTTCCCTACTTGCTGTGGGGCAGTCTTGCAGGCTTATTGGCTACTTATGGGCAAGGCAAGTTAATTTGGGGCTGGCTGCTATGCTGTACGATTGGCTTATGGATGAACGAAATACTATGGTTTCACGGTTCGCATTACCGTGTCTCTTTCGAGATAACGCGATTAGCAATTCTCTTCAACCCTAACTTTTGGAAAGAGGTCGGTATTATTGCCCTACTTTGGTGGCTGCCACACCTGACAGCGACGGTTATGATGCCACGATGGATGACAACCGCTGTTCCAATCATCGAGCAAACATTGTTGAGGAGGTGACTCATGCGAAGTAAAGGACTCACACTGGTCGAGTTGCTCACTGTGATTGCAATCATCGTTCTAATCATCGCGTTCCTGATTCCTGTAATCGTAGAGATTCGGAAACGCGGTTATGAAACCACATGTCTTGCGAACCTCCGGCAGCTGCACATCGCGTTTACAACATACCTTCAGGATTATGATGCGGAAGCGAGTCATCAGAGACAGCTGTGGCGCTACATCACCGACAAACGCCTTAGTATGCCCTGCCGACATAACAAAAGAGGGAGCAGCTACGATAGAAGCTAACCCGTATAACGCACCGCCCGAACAAATGATAAAGACCTCCTACTTCTACTATCGTGATGTCATCTTTTACTCGGAACCTGTCTTGAACCAAATGAAAGAGAAGGACCCCAATCACGGTATCTTTGTCTGTTCTCTGCACGGGACGCCAGCTTCTCCTCCAGTATTCCATCCGAATCACGAAATGAAAGGTAAGGTTCTGCGCCTTCGAAGGGACGGTTCTGTTCAGCGAGCGCACGCCGAGCATATCTGTTTTGGTAGAGATAGTGTTGTTTATGGTTTTCGCTTGTGGCAGCTGTTTACAGATGTGCGCCCCATTCCAGAAGAGGTTTTCAGCGAGCACCCTTCTATTCTTGATTTTGGTTCGAGGGTGGAGTGTCCCCCAGAATATCGGTAAGTGAAGGTGTTAGAAAAAAGTCGTGGCACGGGCACTCTTGCCCGTGCCGTGTCGGGGGGGAAACAGCCCCCGCGATAATCTTAGTCCACCTCCTGACTATCGTATCAGTTTCCCCGTGATGAGCTTGTAGATATCCAACGAGAACACGGCGAGGAAAATCATCAGCACGATCACGAATCCCGCCATTTGCACACGCGCCATCGCTTCGGGGCTGAGCTTGCGCCGACGCAGCGCTTCGAGGGTGAAAATGAGCAAGTAGCCGCCGTCCAGCACGGGGATGGGTAGCAAGTTGATAATCCCCAGCATGACGCTGAACTTGGCGGCGAAGTCAGCCACTTCCACCAGCCCCAGTTTGGCGGTGGCGTTGGTCGCGCTGGCGATGGAAATCACGCTGCCCACCTCGTGGATATTGCCCTGTCCGAAAATCAGGCGGCGCAGCCCGTCCACGATTGCGAAGCTCATCCCGACGGTCATCAGCCCTGCATGCGCCAACACTTTGGGGAACGGCTCTTTTTTGCGCATCACATGCCACATCACCCCGATTTGCCCGATTTTGCGCGTTTGCCCGTCGATCTCGGCGTCCACTTCTCGGGGCGTGATGGTAATCGTAAAAGTTTCGCCGTCGCGCTCCATCGTCAGGCGTAAGGGCTTATTCGCGTTGGCGCGGATAATTTCGCCTGCTTGCTCGGTGGTCTTTACAGGCTCACCGTTGATCGCACGCAAGATATCGCCAGTGCGCAACCCAGCGGCTTGGGCAGGCGAGTCGGGCATCACCATGCGCACTTGGGGCGTCGGGTCGTCCAGCGAGGGTATCCCCGCCGTCACTCCGATGACCACGAACAGAATAAACCCAAACAGAACACTCGCCACAGGTCCTGCCAACACAGTTAGGAATCGCGCATGTAAAGGTTTGGATTGAAAACTGCCTTCCACATGTTCCTCGTCGGGCATCATGCCAGGGATTTTGACGAACCCACCGATGGGGAAGGCGCGTAGGGTGTACAAAGTGCCGTCGCGCCCGCGCCAGAGACGCAGCAGGATAGGTCCAATCCCGAGGGCGAACTCTTCCACCTTCATCTTGAACCGCTTGGCGACCCACATATGCCCGAACTCATGAGCCGCCACCAGTAGCGTGAAAATCCCCACTAAGTAAATTGCCGTCAGCCACATCGTAGTTCCTCATGCCAGCGCCAGCGGCTTAACGCCAGCGTCTGCCCTAATATTATGGCATGGCGAGGGGTTTCGTTGTGTAAAGGGGAGGCTATCGGTCTTGTAAAAAGCGGCGTCTCTGGCATCCAATGGCTGTAGCGTTCACGCGCGTGCTTGGCGGGAGTTTTGGAACCAAGCACGCGCCCACGCATCCGCCTCTAAGACATTCTGTAGGGTAGCAGGCTGCGGTGTGTGGGCGTGCATGGCACGTTCGACAAGGCGGGGGATGTCGGTGAACCGGATTTGCCTGCCCAAAAACGCACGCACAGCGACTTCGTTCGAGGCGTTCAGCACCGTGGGCATCGTGCCGCCGATACGCGCCGCTTCATAAGCTAACTCCAAGCACGGATACCGCGCGGGGTCGGGCGATTCGAAACTCAGCTGCCCGATTTGCTCCAAACGCAGGCGGGGCAGACCCGTGTCGACTCGGTCGGGATAGAGTAGCGCGTACTGAATCGGCAGGCGCATATCCGGCAGGCTCAGCTGCCCAACGACCGAGCCGTCGGCGAACTCCACCAGCGCATGCACGATGCTCTGGGGGTGGATTAGTACCTCTACTTGCTCCAAGCGCAAGCCGAACAGGTGCTGCGCCTCGATGACCTCCAGCCCCTTGTTCATCATGGTGGCGGAGTCGATGGTGATTTTCGCGCCCATATTCCAGTTCGGGTGTTTGAGGGCTTCCTCGACGGTGATGGCGTCAAAAGTCTCCGTCGGTCGGGTGCGGAACGGTCCCCCGGAGGCGGTGAGGATGAGCCGTGCGACCTGTTCGCGCTTGCCTGCAAGCATCGCCTGAAACGCGCCCGAATGCTCGCTGTCGATGGGAAGTAGCAAAGCGTTGTGTCGCTGCGCCGTGTGCATCACGACCTCGCCTGCGGCAACCAGCACCTCTTTGGTTGCCAACGCAACGGTTTTGCCCGCTTC
>NKPV01000036.1 GCA_002254605.1 Armatimonadetes bacterium JP3_11 | reverse complement strand
GTGGTATAATCTACTTCGCTCGTGGGGCGGTAGCTCAGCTGGGAGAGCGCTAGAATCGCACTCTAGAGGTCGGGGGTTCGAATCCCCTCCGCTCCACCATTTGGCGTGCGCAGTTAGCTCAGAGGTAGAGCACTTCCTTGACGTGGAAGGGGTCGGAGGTTCGAATCCTCCACTGCGCACCATTTTATTATTTCGGGGCGTAGCGCAGTATGGTTAGCGCGCCTGCTTTGGGTGCAGGAGGTCCCCGGTTCGAGTCCGGGCGCCCCGACCATTACTTGGGTACCCGTTGCTTGGCGTCCACAATCACCCCGTCGAAGATAGCCACATTCGACTTCACTTTGCAGTCGCGTCCGACCACACAGCGCACCAGCATCGTATCGCGCATCACAACCGCGCCGTCCCAGAGGATGCTCTCTTGCACGACTGCGCCTTCTTCCACAACGCAGCCCTCGCCGATGACGCTGTTCTCCAGCACGCGCGCGCCCGACTCGATGCGCGAGCCTGAACCAATCATCACGGGGTAGCCAATCTCGGCGTCGTCGGCGATGTGCACATCCTCGCCAATCCACACGAACTTGCGCTGCTCAGGATAGGGCATCTGGAGCTGCACGCGCCCCGCTAAGGCGTCCCAGTGTGCCTGCTGATAGGTCTTGAGGTTGCCCACATCCTTCCAATAGCTAGAGGTAAGAAAACCATACAAAGGCAGTTTGCGCTCAATCAGCAGAGGCAATAGGTTCTTCCCGAAGCCATACGGCGCACCGCGCGGGATGAGCTCCAGCGCATCCGGCTCCAGCACATAGATACCGATATTGGCGGCGTTGGAGAAAATCATCTCGCCCTTGGGCTTCTCCAGAAAGCGCGTGATGCGCCCCCGTTCATTCAAAAGGGCAATCCCGTACTCCGACGGATCTTCCACCAGCGACAGCGCGATGGTGCAAAGGGCTTTCTTCTCCTTGTGAAACTTGATGAGTCGGGTAAGGTCTAAATCGGTCAGGTCATCGCCGCCGATGACGATAAAAGTGTCGTCAAAGAATTCCTCGCAGCGTTTGACGCTCCCCGCATCGCCCCAGAGTTGCTCCTCCTCGGAGTAGTGTATCCGCACGCCCCAGCGCGAACCGTCGCCAAAATAGGCTTTAATCTGGTCACCCAGATAGTGCAAGTTGACCATGATTTCGGTAAAACCGTGTTGCTTAAGAAGATTGACGAGATGTTCCATCACAGGGCGGTTCACGATGGGAACCATCGGTTTCGGGAGGGCGCGAGTGAGGGGGTCTAAGCGTGAGCCGACCCCCGCTGCGAGAATCATCGCCTTCATACCGCTATCGCCTCCGAGCGCACGAACTCCAGCACGGTCTCCGCCACCAGTGCGATTTGATCCTCCGTCAGTTCAGAATGTACGGGCAGCGACAGCGCCTCTTGGGCGGCGCGTTCAGCATGGGGAAAGTCGCCTTCGCGATAACCCAGAAACTGATAGGCAGGCTGCAGGTGCAGTGGCAGCGGGTAGTAGACGGCGCTTTCCACGCCGCGCTCACGCAGATAGTCGCGCAACGCATCTCGTAGAGCTGTGCGTACCGTGAACTGGTGGTACACATGGTAATTATAGGGTCGCACGACGGGCAACTGGAGGGGAGCGTCGGCAAGAAGCGTGCGATACAGCGCTGCGTGGTAGCGTCGTCGCTCGGTCCACTCGTTGAGGTAGCGCATTTTTGCTCGCAAGATGACCGCCTGCAGCTCATCCAGGCGCGCCGTGTAGCCGATGTCTTCATAGTAGTAGCCGCCGTTCATCCCATGCACGCGCAGGCTACGTACCTTGTAGGCGATAGGTTCCTCGTTCGTGATGACCATGCCAGCGTCGCCTGCCGCGCCGATGTTCTTCGTGGGGAAAAAGCTGAGGGTCGCTGCGTGGGCAAACGCGCCAATCGGCTCCTCGTAGTGGCGCGCGCCGATCGCCTGCGCCGCATCCTCAATCAGCCACAGCCCATAGCGGTCGGCAATCTCACGCAGCGCGCGCATCTCTGCAGACTGCCCATACAGGCTCACAGGCAAAATCGCACGGGTGCGCGGTGTAATCGCCGACTCGACCCGATTGGGGTCTAAGTTAAAAGTTTCGGGGTCAATATCCACGAAGACTGGGATAGCGCCCAGCTGCACAATCACCTCCGTGGTGGACACGAAGGTGAAGGGCGTCGTAATGACCTCGTCACCAGGCTGCACCCCAACAGCGCGCAGGGCAAGCTTTAGGGCATCCGTGCCCGAACTCACGCCAATCGCATAGCGGGCGTTGCACGCCTGCGCAACCTCGTGTTCCAATGCCTGCACATGCTCGCCCAGAATATAACGCCCGCTCGCCAGTACCTCCAGCAGCATCGGCTCGAGCTCATCCCGAATCCGACGGTACTGGCTCCCTAAATCTGCCATCCTGACTTGCAAGTCAAATCGTCCTCCTTGGTCTAAACTCCCGATAGTATACCCGCTGGTCAAAAAATACACCACATCGCCCCGCAATCGGTATAATTCGCGTGGAGGTACATCAACAATGACGACGATTCGCGAGTTGTTAGAACAGGGCATGCTGCTTGGGCTGGGTGCGGTTTCACTGACGCGCGAGACGGCGCAGAATTTAGTGGACGAAATGGTCAAGCGCGGTCAAGCGCAGCGCGAGGAAGCCAGCGATATAGTAGAGCAGCTCCTCAAGCGCGGCGAGCGCGAGCGCAACGCCCTGCGTAAACTAATCCGAGAAGAGGTGCACGAAGTCCTCAAGGAACTCCAGATGCCCACCCATGCCGACCTAAAAGCGATCGAAAAGAAACTCGACACGATTCTGCACAAGCTGGAAGCTGGCTCGCAGGAGTAAGCGATGCGCCCGATCACGCGGCGCGTGCGGAGCCTGCAGCGCTACCGACAGGTCGTGAGTGTGTTGGCGCGGCACGGCTTCGGCGGCGCGCTGGAGTATCTAAGCGTCCACCGACGCCTCTCATTGAGCAAAGGCGAACTGCGCCCGCCCGAGGAACCGCTCGAATCGCCCGCGCAGCACCTACGCGCCGCGATGGAAGAACTCGGTCCTACCTTTATCAAACTGGGACAAATCCTCAGTACCCGCTCCGACCTGCTGCCCGAACCGTTTATTGAAGAGCTGCGCAAACTCCAAGACCAGGTGCCGCCCGAGCCATGGGAGTCGATGTGCTCCGTCATCGAACAGGAGCTGGGACGCCCGCTCGAAGAAGTGTTTGCCACAATCGACACGGAACCTATCGGCGCCGCGTCGCTGGCGCAAGTCTACGCGGCGGAACTGCGTGACGGTACCCCCGTCGCCGTCAAGGTGCAACGCCCCAACATTCGCGAAATCGTAGAACTGGATTTGGAAATCCTGCACGACTTAGCCAGCCTCGCCCAGCGCACACAGTTCGGCGAACTGTACGACCCCGAAACCGTAGCCGAAGATTTCGCCTTTACCCTGCTGAACGAACTGGACTACCGGCGTGAGCAGCGCAATGCCGAGCAGTTCCGACGCAACTTCGCCGACGAGCCTGCCGTGCTTATCCCGCAGTTCTATAAAGAGTACTGCACGGAACGCCTCCTGGTGATGGAGCGTTTGCACGGGATCAAAATCGATGCGGTGGACGCGTTGCGCGCCGCAGGATACGATACCCGCACCATCGCCCGCATCGCCTCGCGCCTCATCATTAAGGAGGTGCTGGAAGACGGCTTCTTCCACGCCGACCCCCACCCCGGCAACTATCTGATGCTGCCCGACGGACGCATCGGCGTGCTGGATTTCGGGATGGTGGGCGTGCTGAACGAGGACGACCGCATCAACCTCGCGCGCTTGTATATCGCGATTGTGCGACTGGACACCCACGCGATTCTCAATGTGTTTGCACGGATGGGCGCCTTCACGCGCTTTACCGACCGCTTAAAACTCGCCCGCGCTACAGAACGCATTATCAACAAGTATCGCGGACGCACCCTCAAGGAGAGCCATTTCACAGAGTTCTGGAACGACCTGACCGAGCTGTGTCGGCACTATCACTTGCGCCTGCCCAGCAACCTGTGGCTCGTGGGCAAAACGCTGGCGATGCTGGAAGGCATCGGCAGGGAGTTAGACCCCGACTACGACCTGTTCGAGGTCTCCAAGCCGTTCGTGCGGCAACTCAGTAAGACCGCGTGGCTACCCTCCCTAAGCCTGCAGGATGTGGTGGAGCAGTTAGACACTTGGCGGTATCTTCTGCGCGAGATGCCCACGATGCTGATGCAGTGGCTGCAGAGTGTAGAACGCGGTAAAGTGCCTGTGGAGGCGCAAATCGGCGCGACGCAAGAGACGCTCGACCGACTGGACGCGATGATTACCCGCCTGTCGCTCAGCATCCTCGTCGCGGCGTTCATCGTCGGGATTGCGCTGCTCTTGCCTGCCACGCGCGACATCCCGTTCGGAGCCACGCTCACGATAATCGGCTTCGTAGGCGCAACCGTGCTGGGCGTATGGCTGCTGATTTCGATTCTCAAGAAAAAGCACTAAACGACCACGAACACGGCAGGACTCCTTACCCCAATCACGAACTGGCGCATACGCTATGAACACGGAACCGAAGCAACTGCGACTGGCGTTCGGCGCCGATGTGCTGACCCAGATGAGCGTGACATGGCAGACCCAACGCCCCACCGAGGACCCTGTCGTCGAGTATGGCGAGACCCCGGCTCTGGGCTATCGCGTTCCAGCGGAGCGGGTGAGCTATCCGTATGAGACGGGCGTCCTCTATCGCGCTATAATGAGCGACCTCAAGCCCGGTCAGCGCTACTACTATCGCGTCGGCAGCCCACAAGGCGGTTTCTCCCGTGCTTATACCTTTCGCACCCCGCAGCGTGGCTTACACGATTTCATCTTCACGGCGTTCGCCGACCACGGCACGACGCGCTTTAGCGTGCAGAACTCCCGTAATGTGGCTGCGCTGAACCCCCTCTTTCACTTCATTGCGGGCGACCTCTCCTATGCGAACGGGCGGCAGCCTGTCTGGGACACCTATTTGGAGCAGTTGGAATTTCTGGCGGCGCGTGTGCCCGTGATGGTGTGCTTCGGCAACCACGAGAACGAACGAATCGGCGAGCAGCGTATCGGCTACATCGCTGCCGAGACGCGCTTCGCGATGCCCAACAAGGGTCAGTATTACGAATTCACACTCAGCAACGCACGCTTTATCGCGTTCAACAGCAACGAACTGGATAACGAAGCGCAGTACCAGTGGGTGGAACGCGCCCTACAACGCGCCCGTAACGACCGCACAATCCGCTGGCTGGTGGTGTTCGCGCACCATCCGCTCTATGGCTCCACGCAGCGACGAGGCAACAACGAACGGATGATTCGGCGGTTCCAGCCCCTCTTTGACCGCTATCGCGTCGACTTGGTGATTCACGGGCACGACCATGTGTACGAGCGGATGTACCCAATGCGCGGGGGCAAGGCGGTCGTACGCTCTGGCAACCGGTATCGGGCGGGCGCCGGCGTGGTGTATGTGACTTGCGGCGGGGGTGGCGCCTCGCTGTACGACCTCGCTCCCGAACCAACGCCATGGACAGCGAAACGCGAGAAGACCTACTGCTACCTCAAAGTCAGTGTGCCTGTGCGCGGCGCCCTGCGCGTGGAAGCCTACCGCGTGGACAACACGCTCATCGAAGCGTTCGAGATAGGAGGGTAAGCGCACCGCGTTTCCCAGTGGGAATCTGCCCGACCGCGTCGAACTTCACCCCCTGATGGAACGCGAACGGGAGTTTGTCTCCATACGCTGGGTTGTGGCAGGCATCCTGATAGGGATTGTCGGGGGCTTGCTGCTCAATCGCGCAGGCGGCGCGGAGTCACCCCTGTTTGAGACCGTATCGCTGGGCGGAGACCTCTTTATTCGCTTGCTGCGGATGGTCATCGTGCCGTTAGTGGTCGCCTCGCTGATTACGGCGGCGGCGGGGCTCGATACACGCTATCTGGGCAGGCTGGGCGGGATTACGCTCGTCTACTACACCGCCACCACCGTGCTTGCCGCCGCACTCGGGCTTATCATCGTGAACCTTGTTGACCCCGGCGTCGGCGCGGTACTACAAGGCGCGGAACTCCCCAAAGAGATTCAGGAACGCCAGCCGCCGACTTTCGCCGACCTCTTGCGCAATATCATCCCTGCGAACCCCATCAACGCGCTTGCGCAAACAGATATGCTCCAGATTATCAGTTTCAGCCTGATTGTAGGTATCGCGTTGAACCTCATGGGTGACCGCGCGCAGACAGTTAAGCAGTTCGTCAATGAGGTGTTGGAGCTGTCGATGGTGATTGTGCGCTGGGTGCTGTACTTGCTGCCTGTAGGGGTCGCCTTGTTGCTGATGCGCGCTATTGGACAGGCAGGCACGGAGGTGTTCGCGCCGCTGGCGAAGTATATGGGCGCCGTGCTGGGTGGACTGACAATTCACGGCTTGATTGTGTTGCCACTGCTGGTATGGCTGTTGGGTGGGGTTCCGCCGTGGCGATTCTTGCGTGGCATCGCCCAACCGATGATTACCGCGCTGAGCACCAGCTCCAGCGCTGCGACGCTCCCCGTAACAATGCGCACCGTCGAGCGCGAACTCAAAGTACCGGGCTACATCAGTCGGTTCTGCATTCCAATCGGTGCGACGGTGAACATGGACGGCACGGCGCTCTACGAGGCGGTCGCTGCGCTATTTATTGCGCAGGCATACGGCATCTCGCTCGATCTCACCCAGCAGATTATCGTGTTGTTCACGGCGACGCTGGCAGCCATCGGCGCCGCCGGTATCCCCAGCGCAGGGCTGTTCACGATGGTGATTGTGCTTCAAGCAGTGAACCTGCCGCTGGAGGGGATTGGGCTGATTCTGGCGGTGGATCGGGTGCTGGACATGTTTCGCACGATGGTCAATGTGGAAGGCGACGCGGGCGGCGCTGTCATCCTCACCAACATCGTCGGCGCCAAGTAGCGTGTCTACTCGCCCAGCATCAGCGCGATCAGTGCCTTCTGCGTATGCAGGCGGTTCTCCGCTTGATCCCACACCGCCGACTGCGCTCCATCCAGCACGCTATCGGTTATCTCTTCGCCTCGACGCGCTGGCAAGCAATGCAGCACGATGGCGTCGGGCTTCGCCCAGCGCAGCAGCGACTCGTTCACCTGATACGGCAGGAATTGACGCATGCGCGCCTCACGCTCAGTCTCAAAGCCCATCGAGACCCACACATCGGTATAAACGACATCGGCGTCGGCGACAGCGGCGTTCGGGTCGTGGAGCAGCTCTACTGCCCCTCCCGACTGCGCCGCAAAAGCGCGCGCCTGCTGCAGGATGGATTTGTTTGGCGCATAGTCTTCAGGCGTCGCGATGCGCACCCGGTGCCCCAACAACGCCGCCAACAGGGTGAAACTATGACACACATTGTTGCCATCGCCCACCCACGCCAGCGTAAGCGGATCGGTTCCTTTGCGCTCCTGTATCGTCATCAGGTCTGCCAACGCCTGACACGGATGCTCGCGATCGCTCAGCGCATTGATCACGGGCACATCCGAGAAGCGTGCGAGTTCCTCCAGGGCAGTATGCAAAAATACTCGTGCCATCACGCCTTGTACCCAGCGCCCCAGATTACGCGCGATGTCCATCACGGCTTCACGCTTGCCCATCTGGATATCGCTTTGCGTGAGATAGACCCCCTGCGCGCCCATCTGATACAGCCCGACCTCTAAGGTGACGCGCGTTCGTAGGGAAGGCTTTTCAAAAATAAGCGCAAGTGCCGTGGGGCGCGTGAAACGGAACAGTTCCTGCCCTGCTTGTGTGGCGCGTTTCATCGCGTGCGCCAACTGCAGCACGACTTGCGCCGTGCGCGGGTTCAAATCGGTAATCGTCAAGTAGTGCCGCGGCGGATGAGACGCCTGCCACATCGATTTCGCCTGCTCGTAGGTCATCGTTGCCCATCTCCGTAGACCCACAAATTTACCCCAACGGGCACGCCGCCCACGGAGAGCAGGAAGCCGCACACGGTTTTGAGAATCTATTTTACTATGAAGCCGCGCACTATCGGTTGGGCGTTAGGTATCGGACTGATTTTGCTGGGAGTCATCGGGTGGCTGTCCCACAATGCCGCACAGGAGTGGGTGCCTCTGGAGGATGGTTCTCTTGTGCGTGTGGTCGGCACGACACGGGGGACAAAGCACGGCTATACTCCCCCTTTTTGGCGTGCATGGCTCGAGAGGTTGCACTTAGCAGAACCGTATCTGGGAGTAGCGGGCTGGACCATTGGGACCCCAGAACCAAGCATGTTCGTGTGGATACAGCGGCGTTTTCCGAAACCACAACCTCAACGACAACGGATCTTAGCCCGTCTTGTGGATGATCAAGGCGCGTTCCTCCCGGTTAAGGTTCAGCCGCCCGTACTATGGAACTCAAAAGAGGAGATATTCGGCGTTCAGATCCCCTATGTGCCAGCAGACTCGGGCTCTGCGTGGCTTGATTTTGAATCAGTTCCTAATCGGAACAGCCGTCGCCGTCTTCGAATCAATCCGCCGTTTGTTTCGCGCCCTGTGCTATCCCTGAAGCCTCACCCACTACCCGCGCGTGCGAAAACCCCTGAACTCGAGGTGGAACTGGTGCGTTTGGATGTCGTGGAGGATGCAGTGGTCATCATGCCTGACAATAAGCAGTATGTTGCGTCCAGGATAGTCGGGCGGCTAAACTTCTATGAATCCGGTAGGCGTACAAACAACTGGGAAGCGACCGAAGTATGGCTTGAAGACCCGTTCGGCAACCGTTATGACAACCGTTATGAAGCTTGGCAAGCTCCCCCATGGCACTCTCCATACTGGGTCTATTGCGCAAAGTTCCATCGTGTTGGGGGAGCGACGTCATGTATTCCCAAAGCATGGCGTTCGGACTGGATTCCCCTGCATTCAGGCACAGACACGCCCCTCAACGCGCTCACGACACAGTACGGCGTCGCTCTCCGTGTACTGGGTGTCTTTCAGCGTGCCAATCAGGTCTTCGAGGTAGATGTTTCTCAGGCGGGTCGGTATCGCATTCGTCCCGCCCAAGTCCCGCCTTCTTCCGAGCCGAATCAGGATTTTCCAGTTATAATACACCCTACAGCTAAGGCAGATGTGTCGCAGGTGCACACTAAGGCACCCGTTCTCCTGATTCATATCCCAGCACATCCGAATTGGCCAAGTATTGTTTTGGAAAATACACGATTGTTTTAAAACGACTACGAAATTTGCGTCTTCCTGCAAGATGAGCAAGGATCTATCTACCGACTGCCTGTGGCGACCCATGAGTTGAGTTGGGGCAATCAATCTATGTTATTGGCGGTGCGTCTCGATGTGCTCCCTCGTACGGTGCGTCGGGGACGCATCGGAATCACTCTATCTCTGCCTCAGGTGATTCGCCTTCCGATCCCGCCACTGAGCAAAGAGCAGGTGCTCAAAGTGTGGGAGTGGAAGCCTGTGAAGCAAGATACACCTTAACAACCACTTAACCCCCGTCCAGGTATACTTAGCGCGTGATAGGGCGGCTTTATAGTTGGCTACTGGGCGGAATCGTGGGGTTAACGGTCGCGATGCTCTCTGTGTCCGGCTTGCATGGGAGGGCGCAGAGCACATTATCGCTGAAGCCCCACGCAGTGGTGAATCACAAACCCATCGATGAGATGAGTGGGATTGCCCGAAGCCGTACCTATGAAGACATCTACTGGGTTCATAACGACAGCGGCGACCGCGCCCGTATCTTCCCAATTCGGCTGGATGGCAGCGTGGTTGTGCCGCCTTTTATCTCCCGACGCGACTCGTCCGACCGCCCCGAAGACCCCACCACCGCCTACGAAGGTATCCAAATCGAGGGCGCTGTGAACATCGACTGGGAAGACATCGCTTGTGACGGCGACACGCTCTACATCGCCGATACGGGCAACAACGGCAACGCACGGCGCGACTTGGCGGTGTATGTGGTCAAAGAGCCGAACCCCGAAACCACCTTACAAGCGCACGCGCTCAAACGGCTCCCCGTCGCCTACCCCGACCAAAAGGCGTTCCCGGGCGATGTGTGGCGCTTTGATTGCGAAGCGATTTTTGTATTTCAGGGCAAGCTCTACTTTTTGACCAAACACCGCGCCCCGCGCCAGCTCAGCACCCCCGAAAACGGAACCAAACTCTATCGGCTCGACACACAATACACCGATCGCCTCAATACGCTTACTCTCGTCGATACGCATGATAACTTGGGCGGATGGGTCACCGCGGCGGCGATGTCGCCTGATGAGCGCAGGTTAGCCGTACTCTGCCAAGCGCCCCAGCAGTCCCTCTGGCTCTTTGAGCGTCCTGCACGCGGGGATAAGTTCCTCACGCAGGGCAAGGCGGAGCAAATCCCCTTACAGAACGGCAAGCAGTGCGAGGCGATCGAGTGGATAGATAACCAACGCCTCGTCATCACCAACGAACAGCGCGAGATTTTCGTGGTGGACTTGGGTTCGGTTCTGTAGCTCAGTGTGAGGAGTCTTCTGGCTGGAGCGGGAGCTTCCCATAATCCAACCCAGCGAGCCGCCGAGCGCGTTGCAGCTCGGCGCGGTCGTAACTATCCAAGTTGCCCGCGCGCTGGTATGCAATCGCTGCTTTCTGGGGTTCGTTCAGGAGCGTGTAGGCATCCCCCAACAGGGTCAGGTAGAGCGAGCGCTGGGGTTTCAGTGCAAGCGCACGCTGGAAGCACTCCACAGCGCGAGGGAGCATATTGTTCTCGATGCACAGCAACCCGTAGCGGAAATGATAATAGTCGTCTTCGGGGTTTAGCAGGGTCGCGATTTCCATCTCCTGCATTGCCTCCTCCACATCGCCCAGTTGCTCCAGCAGGTCGGCGAGCCAGAAACGGTAGAAGCCGTTGCTGGGTTCATGGTTCACCGCGGCGCGCCCTGCTTCGAGGGCTTTGGCGTACTGCTGACTGAGCGCCAGCACTTCAGCGTATTTGAACTGCACAAAGGCGTTGTTGGCGCCGTATTCGATAGCGCGTTTGAAATGCGCGATGGCGGCGTCGTAGCGTCCGTAGCGTCGGTAGATTTCGCCCAGCGCGAAGTAGGGTTCGGGGTCGCGCGGGTTCAACTTACGGGCGCGCTGATAGTAGGCTAAGGCGCGTGCTGGCTGGTCGGCATACGCGTAGGCGTCCCCCAACTGCAAGTAGCGTTCACTATTGGCGCCATCCATCTGGATAGCAAGCTTGTAATAGCGGAACGCCTCTTCGTATTCGCCTTGTCGCAGTGCTGCGTCACCGCGTCGTCGCGCTTCCTCCGCCGTGGCGGGCATGTATCCCCCATCAGAGCGAGTTTCACGCGGTTCTGACTCTGAACCCTCACGAATGAACGAGAACGAATCGCCCATCGCCATCAACGGTATTATACCACAGGGTTTATCCCGCCCTCCACCACCTGCAGCAGAGCCATCAACTACCCCAAAAGCCTCTCCGTAAAATCCCAATCAACTATCTGTCCGCTTTTCGCCGAGTTTTGAGTCTACAACAGTGGAAGCGCAATTCGAAGCGATTCCACCAACGACGATGGAGGTGCATTCAATGAAACGAGCAAGCATACGAGGGAGCCTGACGGCTTTAGTAAGCGCCGCGGCAATTGTGAGCAGCTACGCACAGTCTGCACAAGTGATTTACGAGCAGGACGATAACTCACCCGCAGGAGTGACGACGGAATTCCGTTCGCCTTGGAATGGCGGCGATGTGGGAAACGGCAACTTCATGTCTGCCCCCACTGGAAGGATCATCGCCACAAATGATGTTATTGGCACAACCTTTGTGATTCGTGTGCGTTTGCAGAACTTTACAGGTGGCGATTCCTTCGGACGCCTTGCGCTGATGGCGGGTAACGGCTTTCGCAGAACAGGCAATTCCCAGTATCAACTGCCCAGTAATCGTTCTAATGGGCTCGGGCCTGCCAATCAATCGGGAACGGTGGTCTTTGGTACTTGGGTTGGTTCGGGGCACCTATTCGGTTTGCGTGCCGCAGCGAACGATAACTCTCTTACCGCGAGCGCCGAAGCGCGAGCGGATGTGGAGATTCGCAACGCGCCGATGCTGAGTTTGAGCAGCGGACCCAGTCCTTCTGCCCCTAACCTCACCCCGTACCTTTGGGGAAGTGGTAATATCGACCCGGTTGCGTTCCCGAATGTTGGGTTGAGCTGGTCGTCAGGTGCGGTTTCAGGCGTGCGCAACCTGATTGCAACCACTCTGTTTGGCAACATCGCCTCGCCCCACTCGGATCGCCTCATTGTGCGCACCACGCTGGATATCGCTCGAAATGGCAGTTCCATCTATACCGATATAGATCAAGCATCCGTAGACTGGAACGCGAGCGATGGCACGGTTAACAAGAGCATCGGCAGCGTGGGCGATAGCTACACGCTGAACATCAGCGACGATCCGAACGGCACACAGTATCTGATTTGCCTGCGCGTACAAGTGCTGCACGAGGGCTATCAGGACAACTTTGCCAGCCTGGCGGGAACAGCCACCCTGTACGACCAGACCTTCTGCCAAAACTTCACCGTTCTGGTGCCTGAACCCGCGAGCATGATTGCGCTGGGCACTGGATTGGTGGGTCTACTTGCTATGCGTCGCCGACGCCAGTGAATAAGCCCCTCCCGGATTCTTGAGCTCCTATGTTCGCCCCCTTGCCTGTTGCAGGCGAGGGGTTTAATTGTGGGTGGTCGCATCAGGCGCGGGTTGACCGCACGGGTACACGGTATCGCAGTGGTTTGGAGGGTTTCTCATGGCGCGGAAGATTGAACGAATTGTGTGGCACACTGCGGCGCACGGGCGCGATGGTCAAGCGTTTGACACGACCGCCGCGCAGATTGACCAGTGGCACCGCGAGCGCGGCTGGAGCGAAATCGGCTATAATGTGGTCATCCGCTTCGACGGAACCATCGAGCAAGGGCGCGACCCGCGCAAAATCCCCGCAGGCGTTGCAGGCATCAACGAGACTACCTATCATATCTGCTTTTCGGGACACGGCGATATCGTCCCACTTACCCCACAACAGCTGGAGAGCGGTATCCAACACACTATCGAGATGCTCCAAAAATACAAACTCACCGACAAGTTCCTCAGTGAACCCGACGGCTTGATTGTGATGGGGCATCGCGAGGTGAACGAGCTGGTCAAGCGCGGCTTCGCCCCCACGCCCACCACCAAGACTTGCCCCGGCAGGTTGGTGGATATGAATCTGGCGCGTTTGCTGATACGCCAACGGCTCACGGTGACGCCCACGCCTGCATACGCCTACGATTCACAATCAGCGAGGGAACTGCTTCAGGGGCTACAGCAAGTGTATAGCGCTGCGGCGCGTTTGAAACTCCCCGAAGAGGCGATGCGCTCTCTGAACCAGTTTCGCAAACAGCCCGAGGTAGACGACGCGATTGGGCGATGGCGTCAGGAGCAAGGCGACTAAGCGACTGCACCAAAGCCAAAAGCCCGAGATCTCACCGTAAGAACGCCCCCAGCAGGTATAATTCGTTTCGTCATGCCAAGCGACTATCTGCCGTTGCTGATACTGTTCGCCATCGCCGCGGTGATTGCCGCCGTGATGGTGGGCGGTTCGTGGCTGCTGGGTCCCAAGCGCCCCACCCCCGCTAAGGAGTCGCCATATGAGTGCGGTATCACGCCCGTCGGCAGCGCACGCGAACGGTTCCCAATCCACTTCTACCTGACCGCAATGCTGTTTATCATCTTTGATGTGGAAATCGCGTTTTTGTATCCCTTTTTCGTCGCGCTACGCGATATGCCGGAAGATGTGCGCAGCTTCGCGCTGGGAGTGGTGGGCGTGTTCACGCTCCTGCTGCTGGTGAGCTTTCTCTACGAGTGGAAAAAGGGCGCGCTTGACTGGGAGGACCCGGTGGAGCCTCGTCGTCTGAAACCTGCGCCCCAGCCTACGGTGGAAATCGCCAACCCAGAGCCAGCCGCCGCCCTTACAGGAGAGAGCCGATGAGTGAACGCACCGAGTACCAAAAGATTGTGGCGCAGTACCCCGAAGCCATCGAAGAGGTCTACGAGTTTCGAGGCGATACTTGGCTCTATGTGAAAAAAGAGTACTTGCTTGATGTCTGCCGACTGCTGCGCGACGATCCCGAACTCCGCTACCTGTATATAAGCGATGTGACCGCTATTGACTGGCTGCCCTTTTGGGAGAAAGGCGAGAAACCGAAACGGTTCGAAGTGGTCTACAACCTCTACTCGCCCCTAAGCTTCCAGCGTCTGTTCCTGAAGGTGCGCGTAGACGATGGCGAGAGTGTGCCCTCGGTCACAAGGATTTGGGAAGGCGCGAACTATCCCGAGCGCGAAGTGTACGATATGTTCGGCATTTCTTTTGAAGGACATCCGAACCTGAAGCGTATCCTAATGCCTGATGACTGGGTGGGGCATCCCCTGCGCAAGGACTTCCCTCTGGGCGGCGAGGAGATTCCCTTCGCCCAAAACACTTGGGGACCTTCCATCGAAGACAAAACCCACCCCCACGCGGGCGAGTCGTTTGAGGGGTTGACTGGTTCAGAACCGGTGAGCGGACGATAAGGATTCACTCTCGCCATACTTTCTCGAACACCCACGCACCGCCTGCGCTGAGCGCGAGCGCATAGCCGAATACCCCCTGCAACGGTTCGGCGGGGAAGAGCCCCTCGATCGCCTGACGCGAGCCGGCAATCAGCATCAGGATGAGCGGCAACAGGAGCGGAAAGGTCAACCCCGCTAAGAGAGCGCCGCGTACCGCCGTTTGCGCCACGAACGCGCCGCAGAGCGTCAACACGCTCGTCAAACAGAACCCACCCCCCAGCCATAGCAGCAGCCAAGCGTCCCACCGCCCTGTCAGCGGCGCGACCAGCAACGCATAAAGCGGCGTAAGAATCGCACTCAAGCAGAGATACAGGGTCGCATGAAAGAGCCACTTGCCCCAGAACACGCTTGCTGGGCGCGCCGCCACGCGCAGCAAGTCCGCAGTACCCGTCTCCTCCTCCACGATGAACCCGCGCGCCAGCGCAGGAAACATGCCAAACAGCAGCGCCGCCCAGAACAGCCCTGCCTGCAAGCCTGCGGAAAGCGTCTGCCCCAGCGCGGCGAAGCCCACGCCCACCACCGTCGCAATCCCCATCAGCAGCGATGCCGTCACTCCCTGCCGCAAACGCCACTCCTGCCGCAGGTCTTTGAACCAAATCGCGCGGACTTCACGCACCCAGCTCCAGGGCGAGGTTGCCCCACGCGGCGCACTCGGCGCGGTTGGTCGCGAAGAGGGTGATTCCACGACGGGTTTGCTCATTCAGCACCTGCCTTAGCAAATTCAAGCCCGACGGGTCTAACCCCGCGTCGGGTTCATCCAGCAGCAACAGCGGCGGCTCGCCGTAGGTCGCCATCGCCATACGCAATCGCTGGCGCATGCCAGTCGAGTAGGCGCGCACCCAGTCGTGAGCGCGGTGCGCCAGCTCAAACCGCTCCAACTGCGCCATGAGCGCGTCGCGCCGATCGGGCAACCCGCGCGTCTGCGCCCACCAGCGCAGATGTTCGTAACCCGTAAGTTCCCGATAGAGGGCGCCATCCGCCGCACACCAGCCCAATACGCGCATGCGGTCGGGAATCGCTCTGCCATCACGGCGCAGCTCGATCGTGCCTTCGGTCGGCGCAAGCAACCCCGCAATCAGCTTAAGGAATGTGCTTTTGCCCGAACCGTTCGCCCCCCGCACCACCAGTATCGTGCCCGAGTGAATTTGCAGCTCCAGCCGACGAAATACCCAGCGCTCGCCGAATCGCTTGCCCAGCCGACGGCATTCCAGAGTCCACTGCTGCATGCAGCAAAAGTGTACCTGCTACGGGCGTATTTCCACCTCATACCAGAGCGTGCGATATTTCGGGGTGAGTTCCAGCGCGGCGCGGTCTTTGCCCTGCGGAGTTGCAGGGACGACGCTCCTGCGTGCGCCGTTCTCTCCTAACGCCCAGCAGCGTACCTGCGATGCAGAATAGGGCACGATGAGCGTGATTGTGGGGACTGCAATCTGTGTGGGTGGGCTTCCCCACTGCGCCCCTACGGTGACGCGATTATCGCCCAGTTCGCGGAAGTTCCAGCCCGTGTTTTCCGCCGTGCTAATCGCTGTGATGAGGGCATGCCAGATAGGCTTCTCTTGGAGCACGGTCATCGCCACCACGCCGAACCCGTTCAGCGGCGCTTCGCGCACTTCGAGGATGAACTTATCGCCCAGCTCGAGCGTGCGCCCGCCGATGAACCCCACTGCCGCTTTGGACAGGCGCGACCTGACCAGCAGATAGCTTCGTCCTACCTGCGTGCGATCCCAAAGCAGTTCGCCCGTGTCCGACCTGCGCAGCCCCGAAGGCACGGATACCTCACGCGGTCGCAACGCGCCCTTGGGAATCTGGCTCGGCTCTAAAGCAAGCGCTACACGATGGAGCGTGATTGCCCTGCCGTCCAGTTGGGCAAACCTGCCATCGGGCAACCACCACGCCCACACCTGACGCAGGGCATCCAGTTCCTGTTCGCGTGTGAGCGTGGCGCAGACCACCTTTTGCGCAGGGCGCACATCGCCACGCACAAACAGCGCCGCACACGCCCGAGCCAGCCCCCACTTCGCAGGGTGAGTGCGCTGCTCAAAATAGGCGTTAATACGCCCTTCACCTGAGGAGACGCCATAATCGAACAGAAACAGCCCATCCCAGTCTTGCAGCGCCGCGTGCGCTGCCAACATCAACGCGCCCTCTGCCGCGTACTGGTTCGGCGCAGGATGATCATACTCGGTCACGGTGAACGGCTTCCCGACCACACGCTGCAATGCCAGCCGATGCAGCGTTGCCTGGTCGCTGTTAACCATCGGCTCGTTGCGCACGAACCAGTTATTCGGGTCCCACCCTGCGCCGGGGAACTCGGGATGCATCCAATAGGCGTGCCCATCGACAGAGTCCAGTTGCGCCATCAGGTGGGGCGTGCTGCAGCCGATAATCGTGCCGAATACGACGCCCTTGTAGCGTAGTTCGCCCTTGATATAGTCTGCCATCTCCTGCCAGTAGTTGCGCTCGGTTTCCCAGAGGAATTGGTGCCAGTCGCGTAGCGTGCTGGGGGGTGCTTCGTTGCGCTGCCGATGCATGATAATCGGGACGCGCGCTTCGCCTAACACATCCCCATCAGGCAGAAAGCGCAACTCGCCTCCTGGGGTGAGCAACATATCGGCGAAAAAGACCTCGCCCGTCTGCTCCCCAAGCCTGTCGAAGTTCACGCGGGCGTTCTCGTCGCCGTGCGGCAAGACGAAACTGAACCGATACTCACGCCAGTCGGCATCCACCACGAATTCCCGCGCGAAGCCGAGCAGTTGCCATGGTTCATGCGCCTGACCGATATTAACGCCGAGCGTGCGTCGCTGGCTGGCACGGGCATAGAAGCGGAGCGTGTAGAGCCGCCCAGCCTCGACACGCAGCCCCGCTTGGTTGAACTGCACATGCCAAGTCGTGGGGCTGGTCTGGGTAATCTGAATCTGCGCGATGTTTGAGCCGTTCGGTCCGCCAGGCTGGATGCTCACTGTAGCGCGTGCCGTGCCGTGTTGTTCCAGCAGCCACCACTGAAGCCCTTCCGTGAAGCGCGGATTGCGGAACATCTGTTGTCCTAACGGCTCACTGCGCTCCCCCCACGCTCGACGCAGAGCGTCGGTCGTGGCATATCTGCGCTGCAGCCAGCGGTTCCACTGCGCTTGCAACTCGTTCTGAAACACGGCAGGCGCGCTGTCCAGAAAGCCCGACATCCAGCCCTGTATCAAACCGTTCTCGTTATTGATCTCCACCATCGCGACGGCGGGATCTTCCCCATAAGTTTGCCCCGTGTAGGGGTTGCGATGGGTGAGCAACTGCCGCGCGTACTCTTTTTGCAGATCTATCAGGGGGCGGTAGAAACAGCCAATCGCGTGCTGCGCCTTCACCTCCTGCACTCGCTCGATCTCGGCAGGCAGTCCGTCCGCGGCGTGGAAACGGCGGTTTACCAACAGGTTGAGGTTGGTGTAGACTCCGCGTTGGCGCAGCTGCGCATAGAGGTAGTCGAACCGCGCGAGCGCATCTGCGTTGAAGCGACGCGACCCGCCCGAGGCGTAGTCGATCAGGCATGGGGTCGCCCAAAAAGCGTCCATATGGTGGAAGCGTACAATGTTGAATCCCGCTTGGGCAATCTGGTCTGCCATCTTCACAGCGTCGGCTTGCGCTGGGAAACACGCGCCCGCTGTGATGTTGACCCCCCAGAAACGGATGCGTTTGTTGCCCAAGTAATAATGTCCATCGGAGCCGACGCGAATCCAGCCCCGCGCCCCCGCAGGGGTGTGGTCAATCAGGAATCGGAAGTCCGCCGCCCCTTGCGACGGGCTGTTAAACGGAATCACCCAAGGAAAACTTTCCCGAGTTTGCATAGTATTGAAGCGGTTCAAGGATGGCGAGCCAATTCCTGCCGAAATTCCGTCGGTGATTTTGGAAACGAGGGGCTGTTGGGGTATAGTTTTTGCGCCGATGTCCCATCTCCCTATCAAAGAGGAACAGGCTAAGCGTCGCGCGGCGGTTGTGTCGCTAAGCTATAACCTGACGGCGACGGGGGTGAAGTTGGTCGCTGCGCTGCTCACAGGCTCGGTGAGCCTGCTTTCGGAGGCGCTGCACTCGGCTACGGATGTGGTCGCCTCGTTTTTTGCATACCTGGGGGTCCGCATCGGCGCGACGCCTCCCGACGAACAGCATCCTTATGGTCACGGCAAAGTGGAAACGCTCGCCGGCTTCGGCGAATCGATCTTGCTCATCCTAATCGTGGCTTACCTGATGTTTGAGGGGGCGCGCCGCCTCATCGTGGGCGGCGAACTGGAGCGCCTTGAATGGGGCGTTGGAGTCATGGCGCTGTCGACGGTGACCAGCCTTATAGTAGGGCAGTTTGTGTGGCGCACAGGCAAACGCACGCATTCGCTCGCGCTGATGTCCAACGGGCAGCACCTGATGATCGACTTTTGGACGAGTCTGGGGCTATTGATGGCGCTGGGCATCATCTACTTCACGGGCTGGGTGTTCATCGACGCGCTCTTGGCGATTGGGATAGCTCTCTGGCTCTTCTGGGGCGCGTGGCGGCTGGCGACGCGCGCTTTCCACGAACTGATTGACCATTGCCTTCCCCAAGAGGAACTGGCACTCATCGACCAGATACTGCGCTCGGAGCCGAACCTACTGAACTACCACAATCTGCGCACGCGCCGTGCAGGAGCGCTGCGTTATATCGATGTACATATCGTGCTGCCGAATGACTGGAGCTTGCAGCAAGCGCACAATGTGGCGGATGCGCTCGAAAAGCGCATCAAACACCGCCTGCACCCTGCAGAGGTCACGATTCATGTTGACCCCTACGATCCCGAGCGTGAGGCGCTGCGTGAACAGAAGAACCTCTATCGCGAGATGTTGCGAGGGTAAGCCTATCGCGCTGTCTCGAAGACCCCCATCGCGCGGAACCGCTGATACCGCTGCTCGCGTAGGGCGTTCGGCTCTATAGGGCTTAACTCATCCAGCTGTTGCAGCACGGCGGAGCGCACGCTGAGCGCAGTGGTTTGGGGGTCGCGGTGCGCCGCGCCGAGCGGTTCGGGAATCACGAGGTCAATCAGCCCCAGTTCGAGCGCATCTTCGGCGGTGAGTTTCAGCGCGTCGGCGGCTTGCGGCGCTTTGTTGGGGTCACGATAGAGAATCGCGGCGCACCCTTCAGGGGGAATGACGGAATAAATCGCGTGTTCCAGCATCAGCACACGGTTCGCCGCCGCTAAGGCAATCGCGCCACCGCTCCCTCCCTCACCGAGTATCACCGCCACCGTGGGCACGGTCAGCTCGAACATCGTGAGCATCGACTGCGCGATTGCCTCGCTGATACCGCGCGATTCCGACTCTACGCTGGGGTCCGCCGCAGGCGTATCGACGAGGGTCAACACGGGCAGGCGGAACTTCTCCGCGAGTCGAAACATGCGCATCGCCTTGCGGTAGCCTTCGGGTTTCGCCATCGCGAAGTTGCGCTTCTGTCGCTCTTTCAGGTCACGCCCCTTCTGCTGCCCCACAACCATTAGCTTATAGTGCCCCATCCTCGCCAGTCCCGCCACGATGGCGGGGTCGTCGAAGCCCAGTCGGTCGCCGTGCAGTTCCAGAAAACTCTCGCACATCAGGCGAATATAGTCCAGTGCGTAGGGGCGTTTCGGGTGGCGTGCCAGCAGCACCTGATCCCATGGACGCAGATGGTCGAAGATCTGTCGGAGTAGGCGTTCGCGTTGCGCCTCCAGCTCGGCGATTTCGCGCGAACGGTCCAGTCCTTTTTCCGCCGCCAGCTGGCGCAACTCCGCGATGGCGCTCTCCAACTCGTTGATGGGCTTCTCGAAGTCGAAAATCGTCATCATCGCGCGTGCGCCTCCTCACTCGTAGGCAGCAACATCTCCAGCAGGTGGCACAGTGTTGGGCGTATCTGCTTGCGGGGGACGATCAGGTCAATCATGCCGTGTTCGTGCTGGAACTCCGCTGTTTGGAAGTTGGCGGGCGGTTTGCCCACACTAGCTTGTGCGGCGACGCGCTGCCCTGCGAAGCCCACCAGCGCGCCCGGCTCGGCGAGGATGATGTCCGCCAGCGAGGCGAAACTCGCCAGCACCCCTGCCATCGTGGGGTCGGTGAACACGGCGATATACGGCATTCCCGCACGCTGTAGGCGTCCAACCGCCGCTGT
>NKPV01000353.1 GCA_002254605.1 Armatimonadetes bacterium JP3_11 | reverse complement strand
CTGCCCTAAGTTGGTATAATAGGGGTGTTATGCCTCGCACAGTGGGTGCGCCGAAGGTGCGCCGTCGTCCGAACCTGCCGCTGAAACGGTGGATTACCCGCGCGGAGTTTGAAGCGCTGATGGCGTCGGGCGTGTTCGCGCCCGAAGAGCGATTGGAACTCCTCGCAGGCGAACTCATACGGAGAGAACCCGTGGGCACACAACACGCCGTCGCGGT
>NKPV01000282.1 GCA_002254605.1 Armatimonadetes bacterium JP3_11 | reverse complement strand
GTTTCTACAATAGGCATTCGCGATGTACTGACCTATCTGGTGGAGTCGGCAGAGCGTACGCCAGTGGACATCGTAGAGATTGGCGCACCACCCCTGACTTTCCGCGCCATGATGCAAATCTACGCCGAAGAGCGTGGTCTGAAACGCTGGATTTTCAAAACACCTGTGCTTGCCCCCAAGTTGGCGGCGTTGTGGGTGGGGTTGGTGACTCCTATCCCCAATCGGCTGGCGGTGCCGCTGGTGGAGGGCATCGCTCACGCGCTCATTGCCGATACAACACGGGCGCAAGCGCTGTTCCCCCATATTCAGCCGATGGACTATCGCGCCTCTGTGCGCTTAGCACTTACCCGAATCGCGGAGCAGGCAGTAGAAACTCACTGGAGCGGCGCACTCGGCGCAGCACAGACCTATGTGCTGGAAGACTGGGAAGGGGTCATTCGTGAGGAGCGCACCGTGTTGGTCAATGCCCCACCAGAGGTGGTTTTTCGGGCGTTCTGCTCGTTAGGCGGCGAGACGGGCTGGCTGGCATGGAACTGGGCATGGCGTTTGCGAGGACTTATCGATAAACTGCTCGGTGGTCCGGGCTTGCGCCGCGGGCGACGCCATCCCTACGAACTGCTGCCGGGCGAAGCGGTCGATTTCTGGCGCGTGGAACAAGTCGTGCCGGGGCGTCTCCTGCGCTTG
>NKPV01000079.1 GCA_002254605.1 Armatimonadetes bacterium JP3_11 | reverse complement strand
GGGCAGACCAGATTCTGTACGCCGATATAGACGATATCGAGTCCGTAGTCAAGCGTGAGGGGGATGGGTTGGGCGCCGACCTGGTGATCGATGCGGTGGGGGCGTCTGCCGTGCTGGAGCCATGCTTGCGGATAACGCGCCCCGACGGACAAATCACCAAAGTCGGCTGGGGTCCTGAACCGCTGGGATTCAGTTTGGATCCCCTTGTGGGCAAAAACTTGAAACTGCAGGGAACCTTCAGCCACAGCTGGGCGACTTGGGAGCGTGTGCTGACGCTGATGGGCGCGGGTAAACTCACGCTTGCCCCTATGCGACGCGTGTTTCCACTCGAAGCATGGCGTACGGCGTTCCAAGCCATGGAACAGCGCCACACCGCGAAAAGTTTACTGCTTCCTGAGTAATCACAAAAAAAGCTTGCCATACCAACAGGAAAAGTCCTTCCGCTGTCGTACCCTATATTTTTAGGAGGCTCCTATGCGAAGGATAGCATGTTGGCTACTGACAGCAATAGCGGCGTCTATGTGGGCGGATATCTCGCTGGGTGGTTCATCCGCCACAGGCATGGGCGGCGCGGGCTTAGCCGTGATACGACGCCCCACGGCGCAATCGTTTCAGAACCCTGCGGTCATTGCCTATGTGAAAGGGTTCCGCATCGGTACAGGGAACATCGACACAACCACGCAGGGCGCATCGCTCAGCGACCTTATCGACGACTTAGAATTTCGTGAGGGCAGTGTGGCAGACTTGGCGACCGCGGCAGGGCTTTTGCGCCGTTATGCCCGTGAGGACACGCACCTAATCATCACCGGTGACTTCGGGATCATCGCGAGTGGGGTTGGCATCTCGGTTGGTGGGATTGTCGACGCACGACTGTTGCCCAACGCGCCGCTGCAAAACTGGGCGCGCACCGATGGAAATATTGCGAACATCCCCGCCAACGCTCGAGGCGCAATTATCGCGGTAGGGATTGTAAGCCTACCCGACATCACGACAGGCGTGCGTCTCCCCTCTGGGCAAGGCGACCTCGCGGTGGGTGTGCGCTTACGCAACCTGAAGTTCTACTATACGCACTACTTCGCCGATCAGGCACAGCTGCAGGCAGGTCAAGCGGCAACACGCGCCCCAGAACTGCAAGGACGCGACTATCTGGAACGCAGTGCGACCAGCGTCGATCTCGGGTTCCTCTGGCGACCGACAGGCGGTTCGAATTACACCCTCGCATTGGTGGTGGAGAACTTTGTAGAGCCGAACATCCGTTTTCAAGCAACCGACCGCGACGGCAATGTGTTCAACTTCAAGCCGCTCACGCGTACCTACAACGCGGGTGTAGCGATTGAGCTGGCGACGGGTTCGTTGATTGCCGTAGACTTTGTTGACATCGGCAACAACGCGGGCAAAGGTGAAATCCGTATGGGCTACGAGCAGCGGCTGGGGCGTGGGTTCGCGTTGCAGAGTGGCTACGCCTCGAAAACGGGATGGACGGTCGGGATGCGGGTGGGCGGTTTTAACATCGCCTACTCCGAGAGACTGCCCGTTATTGTCTCGCGAACGCTGAACTTCTAAAGATGCCATTTATCGCACGCAATCCGTACACGGAAGAGGTGATTGCGGAGTACCCGTCGCACGACTGGGACTCGATAGAGGCGCGGTTGGCAGTGGCGCGGCTGGCGTTCCTGCGTTGGCGGGAGACGACCTTCGCGGAGCGCGCCCGCGCTCTCCAAGCCGTTGCCGAGCATCTGCGTGCAAATCACGAGGCGTATGCCCGCCTTATCACGCAGGAGATGGGCAAACCGATCAAGCAAGCGCGGGCGGAAGTCGAGAAATGCGCGCGGGGGCTGGACTACTTCGCCGAACACGCCGAGAGCATGCTCAGCCCAATTGAGGTGGAGACCGAAGCGCGTAAAAGCTATGTGGCGTTCCAGCCGCTGGGCGTGCTCTTAGCGATTATGCCGTGGAACTTCCCGTTCTGGCAGGTTGTACGGTTCGCGGCGCCTGCCCTCGCGGCGGGGAATGTCGTCGTCCTCAAACCTGCGCCGAACACCCCGATGTGCGCCCTTGCGTTGCAAGAGGCGTTTGAGACCGCCGGCTTCGACTTCCCCCTGCTCCATACCCTTTTCGCGGAAGTGGAGATGATTCCCGAGATTATTCGCCACCCTGCGATTGCGGGCGTGACTTTCACGGGCAGCACGCGCGCCGGGCGGGAGGTCGCCAAAATCGCAGGCGAATCGCTCAAAAAATGCGTGCTGGAGCTGGGGGGCAGCGACCCCGCAATTATTCTGCCCGACGCTAACCTCGACATCGCCATCCCCCAATGCGTGCAGGGGCGCTATCAGAACTCTGGACAGAGTTGCATCGCCATCAAGCGATTCATCGTGGATACGCTGGTCTATGAGGAGTTCTTGGAGCGGTTCATAGAGCAGAGCCGTAGCTTGCGGATGGGCGACCCGATGGACGAGGAGGTCGACATCGGTCCGCTGGCACGCGCCGACCTGCGCGACAACCTCCACCGCCAAGTCGCAGAAAGTATCCAAATGGGAGCGGTGGTGCATCTGGGCGGCAAAATCCCCGAAGGCAAGGGCTACTTCTACCCGCCCACCGTGCTGACGAACATCGCGCCCAATATGCCCGTGTGGCAGGAAGAGACCTTCGGTCCCGTGGCGCCTATCTTCCCGGTGAATAGTCGCTACGAAGCGGTGCAAGTCGCCAACGCCACCTGCTACGGCTTGGGCGCGGAGGTGTTCACCGAGAACCTGCGCTTGGGCGAGGAACTGGCGCACGCCCGATTAGAGGCAGGCAACTGCTTCGTGAACCATTTCGTGTTCTCTGATCCGCGCTTGCCGTTCGGCGGGGTCAAAAACAGCGGGTTCGGCAGGGAACTGGGAATCTTTGGGATACGCGAGTTTGTGAACATCAAAACGGTCTATATTGCGTGAGCGTTGCCTACACAGGGAACCCGAACGCTTGGAGCATCTGCTTCCCCTCTTCCGAAATCCGCTCCGGCGTCCAGAGCGGGTCAAAAGTAAACTCCACATGTACTTCCCGAACGCCGGAAAGGCTCATCACGCGGTCGCGGATTTCCTCAGCGAGCATATCCCCGACGGGGCAGCCGGGCGAGGTGAGCGTCATCAGAATCGACACCTCGCCCGTGTCGGACACCTGCAGGTCATAGATTAGCCCCAGATCCGCGATATTGAGCGGGATTTCGGGGTCGTACACATCGTGCAGGATTTCCCACACCTGATCGCGCAGCGAGCTCATGCGATGCGTACCCCCGCAGCCATCGCTTCGAGTCGGCGGATACGCTCCTGCACGGGCGGGTGCGTGCTGAACAGCGCGGCGATGCCCCCACCGCGCAGCGGGTTCACGATGTACATATGCGCGGTCGCAGGCTGCGCGTGCGCGTTCGGGATCTGTTGCGCTGCCGCTTCGAGCTTACGCAGGGCGTTTGCCAAGCCGATGGGTGTGCCCGCAATCTCCGCGCCTGTTTTATCCGCCTCATACTCGCGCGCACGAGAGATCGCCAACTGCACAATCATCGCCGCCAAGGGCGCGACAATCACCAGCGCCAACGCCGCCAGTGGGTTCGGAGCGTCCTCGTCGCGACTGCCGAAGAAGATTGTCGCGTAGTAGAACATATGCGCCACGGCGGAAATCGCCCCCGCAATTGTGGCGGCGACCGCCATAATCAGCGTATCGCGGTTCTTAATGTGCGCCAGCTCGTGAGCGATGACGCCCTTCACCTCGTCGTAGTTCATCATCTGCAACAGCCCCTGCGTCACGGCGACCACGCCATGGTGCGGATCGCGTCCTGTCGCAAAGGCGTTCGGCTGCATGTCGGGAATCAGATACAAACGGGGCATCGGCATGTTCGCCCGGTGACACATCTCGCGCACCATCCGATAGAGGTCAGGAGCCTCTTGCTCCGAGAGCGGAACGGCTCCCGCCATCCGTACCACCAGCGTGTCACTGAACCAGTAGGAACCTAAGTTCATGATCGCAGCAAACACCAACGCGATGATGATCCCCGTCTGTCCGCCCAACAGATTGCCAATAGCAACCAGAATCAGCGTTAGCCCTGTGAGTAAGAGACCCGTTTTCAACAGATTGAGCATGTTCGATACCCTCCGTTTCTATTATACCAAAGAGCCCCGCTGGGGGGTTCCCAGCCGTGCGGTGGGTTGCGTGGTGATGGAGAGGCTTGACGAGTTAGTCGTCTCTCTAAATCTGCATCAAGTGGATGCACGGCGGGTGATGGAGCCGCCGTTGCGGGTCTATATCTTGAGTGGCTCGCCTTCGGTGCGGCTCACATGGTTCCAGATGATTTCCAGCACTTGATCGGCAGTGACGCCGTCGGCTTCGGCTTCGAAGTTCAGCAGGACACGATGGCGCAGGGCGGGCTTGAGTGCGCGTTGCACATCCTCGCGCGCCACATTGTAGCGTCCGTCCAACAAGCCGAACACCTTGCTGGCTAAAATCAGCGTTTGCGCCCCGCGCGGGCTGGAGCCGTAGCGCACATACTTATTGACTTCGGGGGGGGCGTAGTCCGAGCCGGGATGCGTCGCCACGATGAGTTTGAGCGCAAACTCTTGCACAGGGCGCGCGATTGGAACCTCGCGCACGAGGCGTTGCATCCGCAGCAGGGTCTCCTTGTCCGCCACCACTTCAGGCTGGGGCGTCTCCACGCCCGTGGTGCGGTCGACGATTTCGCGCAGCTCCTCCAGCGTGGGGTAGCCCACCAGGATCTTGAAGAAGAAGCGATCTAGCTGCGCCTCCGGCAGGGGATAGGTACCCTCCTGCTCGATAGGGTTCTGCGTCGCCAGCACCCAGAAAGGCGGCTCGATGGGATAGCGTTTCCCGGCGACGGTGACGGCTTGCTCCTGCATCGCTTCCAGCAGCGCGGATTGCGTCTTCGGCGTGGCGCGGTTAATCTCGTCCGCCAGCAGGATATTCGTGAACACGGGTCCTGGGCGAAACGCGAAGGTACGCGCGCCGGTTTCGCTCTCTACGAGAATGTTCGTGCCCGTGATGTCGGCGGGCATCAAGTCGGGGGTGAACTGGATTCGTGCGAACTCCAGATGCAACGCTTGGGCGATTGTGCGCACGAGCAGCGTCTTACCTAATCCGGGAACGCCCTCCAGCAACGCGTGCCCGCCCGCGCACACGGCGACCAGTGTGTTTTCAACGACTTCCTGTTGTCCCACAACGACGCGCCCGACCTGCGTCTTCAGCGCGTTGTAAGTCTCGCGGAACCACTCCGCTGCTTGCTTGCCGTTCTCCATCAGTCAGCCCCCAGGTGAATGCTGGCAGAACCTATTCGCGCCAACTTAGGGGATTCCTGCTGGTGTGTGGGGAGAGAACTATCGACAACAATTAAGCCCCCCTCCCCCGAACGGTGGGGAAGGGAGGGATGGAGGTGGATGGAGACGCCGACTAACACCCACTGCCGAAGTTGAACAGCACCATCAAGAGGTCCGCGTCGTCCACGACACCGTCGTTGTTCACATCGGAGGCGGTAATCGCGGTGCTACCGAAGTCGAACAGCACACTCAGCAAGTCCGCATCATCGACGCACCCGTCGCAGTTCACATCGCCTTCCACAGGGAGACGGTAGATTCGGATGTTGTCGATGTCGATGGTCATCGGGCCGCCTGAGTTGATGCCAAGGTTGAGCAAGCAGTACTCGGGGTTATCGTCTCCGGGCAGTGCCACGCCTCGGTAGTCGAGCGCAATCGTGCGCGTGAAAGTATTCGGACCCGAGGCGATTTCCGCCGTGTAGTCTGATTGACCCCAGCCGGCGGGGCTATTGATAGACATTATCATATTGCCCCAGCCTGCGGGCGGCGCAGAGACCACCGTGACATCCATCACCACGAGGTATCCCCGTCGCACCATCGCCGCCAAGTTGGGCACGCTGCCATCCTCGCCACCGTTGAACAGCCATTTGAAGCCGCCGGTGCTTTGCGCACGCATCTTGCCGTCTACCCAGCTCAGCGTGATGCCCACCTGATTGGTACCGATGTTGAACCCCTGCAGGTCGTTGTCGAAGGTGAACGCCATCATCTCACATGCAGGGCGATACAGGCGCAGACTGTCAAAGTAGATCTCATGCGCCCCGCCAGCGTTCAAGCCGAAATTAATCTGGAACCAGTCTACATTCGGATCGGGTAGGGGGAGCGACTCCAAATCGATGAGGATGGTGCGTGTGCCCTGCTGGCGAGGCAGTCCAACGGCGCCAACTGCTTGATTCCAACCGTAGGGCGATGGTCCGTTCAGCGACACTGCCATATTCGCCCACGGCACGCTCACGCCTGCTGGCACCGTTGCGTCCATTAGGAGCTTCTTGCTGATTTGCAGGTAGGGCAGCAGCTCATCCCGCGCGCCGTTGCCAAACAGCCATCGAAAGCCGCCAGAGCCTGAAGGCCACTGAACACCCATCGAGTAGTCGCCGTGCGTTACACCAATCTGAGCTCGGAACACCTGCCAGCCGTCGCCCGCACTGTTTGCGAAGCCGTGCAGGTCTTCCGTCTCGAACGAGTAGATAATCTGTGCAGGCGCATTCGCCACAAGGAACGCGCTCAGTAAAATCCCACTAATCCAACCATGGGTGCGCTTCATCGCTTTGAACCTCCTTCGCGTTGGATTTGAAACGCTTCAACGCATTTTTATTATACACCGGTTTCGAGGTGGATTCCTGCCAATTCGTTAGGGATTTTGGGAATTCGGGGGTGATTGCGGAAGGTAGTACGCGGTCGGAAGGAGGGGTATCCCCTCTCCTGCGCCCAAGAGAGGGGACAAGGGTTACGAACCGAGCGGTTTACTTGAACAACGGCGCAAACACCAACGCGACGATACTCATAAGCTTGATGAGGATGTTCATGCTGGGTCCTGTGGTGTCTTTGAACGGGTCGCCGACGGTATCGCCCACGACGGCGGCTTTGTGGACATCGCTGCCCTTGCCGCCCTCGTGTCCCTCTTCGATGTATTTCTTGGCGTTGTCCCACGCGCCGCCGGCGTTCGCCATCATCAAGCCTGTGACGACGCCCATGCCGAGCGCGCCCGCGAGGAATCCCCCCAGCGCTTCTGCGCCCAGCAAGAAGCCTACCGCCAGCGGCGCAATCACCGCAATCGCGCCGGGCAGAATCATCTCGCGCAGCGATGCGCTGGTTACGATGTCGATACAGCGGTTATAATCGGGCTTGCCTTTGCCTTCCAACAAGCCGAGTTCGCGGAACTGGCGGCGCACCTCTTCCACCATCTGGTCGGAGGCGCGGCTGACCGCTTTAAGCGTGAGCGCCGCGAAGAGGCTCGGCATCGCGATACCAACAAGCATGCCAATCAGCGTTTGTGGGTTCACGAGGTTAATCGCTTGCAGTCCCGTTTGGCTCTGGTACGCAGCGAAGAGCGCCAACGCGGTGAGCGCCGCGCTGCCGATGGCGAAGCCTTTGCCAATCGCGGCGGTCGTGTTGCCCAGCGAGTCGAGCTTATCGGTGATTTTGCGCACGCTCTCGCCGAAGCCCGCCACTTCCGCGATACCGCCGGCATTGTCGGCGATGGGACCGTAGCTGTCCGTGCTCATCACAATCCCGATGGTGGCGAGCATGCCCACACCCGCCAGCGCGATGCCGTACAAGCCGTTGGTTGCGAACGCTACCCAAATTGCGCCTGCGATTCCCAAAAGGGGCAACACGGTGCTTAGATAGCCGACTCCAATCCCCGACAAAATGTTTGGCGCGACTCCGAATCGCGAGGATTTCGCGATCTCGCGGATGGGCGGCCCGCTGGTGTAATATTGGCTTACCGCGCCGATGAACACACCTGCAAACAATCCTGCCAACACCGCCCAGTAGGGCGCAAGGCTACCCACCAGTGTGTTTGTGATGAACGCGGCGCCCACCAAAAACAGCAGGATCGAGACAATCGTCGAGCCGTTCAGGGCGAGTTGCGGATCCATGCTGCGAAACACGCGAATCGAGAACACACCCAGCACCGATGCGATGAGTCCGAACGCAATCAGTGCAAGAGGCAGCACGATGTACGGCAGTGGGTTATCGCTGTAAAAAGTCACGGCGATGACGGCGGCGGCGATGACCGAGCCGACATAGCTTTCGAACAGGTCGGCGCCCATGCCGGCGGTGTCGCCCACATTGTCGCCCACATTGTCGGCAAGCACGGCGGGGTTGCGGGGGTCGTCTTCGGGGATGCCCGCCTCCACCTTGCCCACGAGGTCAGCGCCCACATCGGCGGCTTTGGTGTAGATTCCGCCGCCCACACGCGCGAACAGGGCTACTGACGAAGCGCCCATCGAGTAGCCCGTGAGATACTGCGCCAGCGTCGCCAGATTCGCCTGACCCAGCAGCACAATCAGCCCCACGCCGAGCAATCCGAGCGCAGCGACCGCCAGCCCCATCACCGAGCCGCCCGTGAACGCCACCACTAACGCCTCGCCCATGCCGCCTGTGCGCGCTGCCTCTGTCGAGCGCACCCCGCTGCGCGTGGACGCTTTCATACCGATAAAGCCCGCCAGCATCGAGCTGAACGCGCCAAACAGGTACGCCACACCAATTAGCGGCGCACTCTGATAGAAGGCAAATGTAAGCACCGCGAACAGCACCACCGCAAATACCGTAATCGCGATATATTCTCGCTTGAGGAAAGTCATCGCGCCGTCGTGAATGGCTTGCGCGTAGGTGCGCATCGCCTCGTTGCCGTCGGGACGGCGCGTGACCATCCAGTAATTCAGTCCTGCTAATAAAATGCCCGCTCCACCCAGTACGGGGGCAGCGTAGGGAACAATCTGTAAAACCTCCATAGTCGCCTCCTCCTTCGTTTGTCTGCCTAAACGCGCCGAAAGTATACCCGCTCTCCGCAAGGGAGCTGGGAAGTTCTTAGGGATTTCCCCGATGCGCTGGAAACTTTTTCAGGACGGATGGGGTATAATAACAGTACTCTAACAATCTGGGGGGTATACCCAATATGGCACAGGCGAATACGGTTAAGGAAAAGGTGCGCATTAACGATACGGAGTTCGAGATTACGCTGAAGCCCGTTCTGCCGAACACGGAGAACGATCCGATGGTTCTCGACGCGCCGTTGCCCACCCCTGAGGAGATTCTGGAGCGGGTGCCGTCGATTGAGCAACTGCCACGCTGGGAAGACGGGGCGACGGAGTAATGGACAAGCGGATTCAGCGGATTGCCTACGAGGTTGCGCTCGCGGCGTCGCGCTATTCGCGCACCAAAAGCGCGGAATTCGATGACGAGGACGGCGGCTGGGTCGTTATCAAAGACTTCCCGCTCCCCAAAGGCTATAACTACGAGCGAACCGATGTGCTGATTCTGCTGCCGCCGAACTACCCACAGACGCCGCCCGACTGGTTCTATGTCGACGACAATCTGCGCCTCGCTAACGGCGAAGAGCCTGACCATGTGTTTTACAACGATACACTTTACGACCCGAACGACGAGCTGTTTGGGGATGCACCACCGCAAATGAAAGGCTGGACGGCATGCTGTCTGCATATCCGCAGCTGGAAACCCGCCGCGAACCCCCTGAACGGACACTCGCTGCTGAGCGTGTGTGAGCTGATTCGTGGAGCGTTGAACCGGTGGAAGGAAGATCCCTATCAGTTGATAGAAGACGATATCGACGACGAAGACCCATTTGCATGAGAGGCGAGGTACGAATTCCCCATGCTCTTTGGCAGCAGCTGCGTGCGACTCTGCTCGCCGACTGCAGCGTGGAGACCAAGTGTTTCCTGCTCTGTCGGACGCTGGAGAGCGAGTCGCGCGTGGTGTTCCTGGTACGCGAGGTGGTTCCTGTCCCCGACGACGCCTATGTGCAGCGCACGGCAGGACTGGTGGAGACGCGCCCGGAGTTTGTGCATGCGCTGTTGGTGCGCTGTGCGCGCGAGGGCTACGCCTTGCTGGACGCGCACACTCATCCGTGGGGACCGAACCCGCGCTTCTCCAAAATCGACGACCGCAGCGACTTTCTGAAATTCCAGACGACCCAGAGCATGTCGCCCCCCTTTCGGCACGGCAGCCTCGTTTTCGGCAACGATATGAGCTTTGAGGGGCGGTTCTGGGATTATCAGCGCCAGCAGATGGCGCCGATTGTGCGCCTGAGCGTGCTGCGTGCGCCGCTGGAGATACGCTATGGCACGGGGCTGAAACCCCTCTGGCTGGATAAGGCAGAGCAGACACTCTACGACCGCCAAATCCGTGCGTTTGGCGCGGAAGGTCAAGCGGTTCTGAGCAGTCTGCGCGTTGCGCTGGTGGGCGCGGGCGGCTTGGGGTCGCAAATCGCCAACGCGCTCACACTGCTTGGAGTGGGGCAACTGGTGCTGATTGACCCGGACCGACTGGAGCTGAGCAATTTGAATCGGGTGGTGGGAGCGAGTTATGCGCAGGCGCAGCGCGGCTGGCGCAAGGTGTACGCGCTGGCGCAACGGCTCAATCGCACCCGCCCCCCCGAAG
>NKPV01000357.1 GCA_002254605.1 Armatimonadetes bacterium JP3_11 | reverse complement strand
GGGCAGCGCCTTCGCCCACCCATCGAGCGTCAACGGATAGGCGCTTCAACGCGTGTTGGGCTGAGTATGCATCAACGGAAGCCGGATGTTTAGGTCTGTCTGATTATCTACATCTACGCTGTTTGAGCGCGGGGCGCGCCCATCGGACATCGCGCGTCCGGCGTCAAGTGACTGTGGACCCCAGCGCCCGCGCATACATGCGGTGCGTCT
>NKPV01000359.1 GCA_002254605.1 Armatimonadetes bacterium JP3_11 | reverse complement strand
GGGCAGCGCCTTCGCCCACCCATCGAGCGTCAACGGATAGGCGCTTCAACGCGTGTTGGGCTGAGTATGCATCAACGGAAGCCGGATGTTTAGGTCTGTTTGATTATCTACGCTGTTTGAGCGCGGGGCGCGCCCATCGGACATCGCGCGTCCGGCGTCAAGTGACTGTGGACCCCAGCGCCCGCGCATACATGCGGTGCGTCT
>NKPV01000165.1 GCA_002254605.1 Armatimonadetes bacterium JP3_11 | reverse complement strand
GCGGTCATCTCCCGAAACACGCTGGTCAGGAACTCCAGATTGCTCTTGGCGTCGGTCAGGTCGCGGAGCTGTTGCTGGAGCGTGGGCATCTGGATGGGTTTCTGGTCTTGCCCTTCCTTATATCGCCAGTGGGCTGCCACGCCGTACTCGGCAATCTGGTGCATCCGCCATGTGCGGATTTGAATCTCCAGCGTGCGCTCGTTGGGTCCGATCACCTTCGTATGGAGCGATTGGTAGCCGTTGGGCTTGGGCGCGGCGATATAGTCGTAGAACAGGGCAGGGATGGGACGCCAGAGCTCATGCACAATCCCCAGCGCGATGTAGCACTCTTCTACAGTTTCGGTCAGCACGCGCAGCGCGATGAGGTCGTAAATCTGATCGAAGTCGATCTGCTGTTGCTTCATCTTATTGAAGATGCTCCACAGGTGTTTGGGGCGTCCCATCACCTCGGCGCGGATGCCCTTCTCCCACAGGCGGTCTTTGAGCAGCGCGACGAGCTCCTGCACCTCTTTTTGGCGCTCGGCGCGGGTCTGCGCCACTTTCTGGCTAATCTCGCGATACTCTTGCGGATAGAGGTATTTGAACGCTAAGTCATCCAGTTGCGCTTTAATCTGATAGATTCCCAGCCGATGGGCGAGGGGAGCATAGACCTGGAGCGTCTCGGTGGCAATCTGGATTTGCTTTTCGGGGGGCATCGCGTCGAGGGTTTGCATGTTGTGGAGGCGGTCAGCGAGTTTGATAATCATCACGCGCAGGTCATCGGAGACCGCCAGCAGCAGTTTGCGTAGGTTCTCGGCGGTTTTGGCGATGCTCATGCGCCGTTTACCCGCTTCGTTGAAGATTTCCAGTTTGCGCTCGGAGTGGTGGAGCTTGCTCACGCCCTCCACCAGTTTGCGCACCGTGGCGCCGAAGCGTTGCTCCAGTTCGTCGGGGGTGGTGGCGGTGTCTTCCAGCACATCGTGCAGCAGCCCGGCAAGCACGGTGTTGATGCCCATCTGCAGGTCAGCTAAGATGTGCGCCACGGCGAGCGGGTGCGTGATGTACGGTTCGCCGCTTTTGCGTTTCTGCCCGTGGTGCCGCGCTTCCGCGAACAGGTACGCCTCCACGAGGCGCGAAGTGTCGGCGTCGGGCGCATAGTCGCGCACCTTCTCGATGAGCGCGTCTACCTGTTCGGGTAGCTCAAATTCCAGCGCCTGCATACATGAAACTATACGATTTCCGCCTCCCGATTGATGGCTTAGGCAATCCTGTCTGTACCGTGAGCCTCTCGCGGGTGCGTGGGGGCTTTACATCACGCGCATGACATCGATATCGCGTTCGTCGTCGCGGATGGGAGGCAGGGTTTGTAAGAGGGCGATTTGCCGCTGAATTGCCTCCTCATCGCGCGCGTAGATGGGGTCGCCATTTTCGGTTGCCATCTGCCAAAGCATCGCGTCGCGTGGGGTAATCAGCATCAGGTCTAAATAGTAGTCGGGACTGACAATCGGGTGCAGGCGCGCGGCAATTTGGCGCAGGGTCTCTACCTTGTCTTCGTGGGCTAACGCTTCGTCGACCCACACGCCGAAGGTGGCGTCGCTTTGCATCACGCCCTCCGCGCGCACGGTAAACGCCAGCACCACCGACACCGCCTCCATCTGCTCGAAGACACCAATCAGCATCGGCACGCGCTCTGCGGGGATCGGTTCTCGCCCGTCAGGACGCGGATCGTCCAAAAAACTGCGCTCGTCGGTCATGGTTAGGTTTCTCCTCACCCAAAGTATACCCCTCCTGCGTCAGGTACACTCTTGACGCGGTTTGGATGTATGAGTTCACTGCGTTGGAAGGTTAAACGGCTGATGGCGATGTCGCCGAGCGAGGTAGCGGCTCGGCTTGCTCGTGCGGTGCAGGGGCGACTGCGCCCGCTGCCCCAAGAGCCGCCCGAACAGAGTTGGCGGCGCTGGTATCCCGATACCGCAATCGTCCCCCAATTAAAGCTAATACAGGCACGACTCGCGGTACATCCCCAAGCCATTCCCGCATCCGAACGCGCGCGCGTGATTCAGGAGGCGGACGCGCTGCTGGGTGGGGAATGGATGCTGTTCGGCTACCCTGTACACTTGGACGATCCGCCCGTGTGGAACCGCAACTATCTGCTGGGGAAAGACTGGATGGACGCGCCCGCGAAAGCCATCGACTATCGGCGCATCGATGTGGCGGGGGGAGTAAAGTATGTGTGGGAGTTGTCGCGTGGGCAGCCGCTTCTGCGTCTGGCGACCGCTTACGCACTCACCGGCGACACGCGCTACGCCGCCACCTGCTGGCGCTGGCTGCTGGATTGGATCGAACGCAACCCACGCGGCTGGGGCATCCACTGGACAAGCGCGCTGGAACATGCCATTCGGCTGTTCGCATGGAGTTATGTGCTTGTGCTGATAGGCGACGCGCTCAGCGAAGCCGACATCGGCAAGATCTTGGGCGCGCTGGTGCAGCATGGCGAGTTCATCGAGCGTCATCTTTCGCTCGGCTCTTCGGCAAACAACCACCTGATTGGCGAGGCGGCGGCGTTGGCGTTTCTGGGCAGCCTATTGCCCGCCAGCGCGCGCACGCGGCGTTGGCAGGAGCGTGGCTACACCCTCCTGCAGCGCGAGGCGCTGCGCCAGTTCTACGACGACGGCGTGAACGCCGAGCAGGCGTTTGGCTACCTGCCGTTCGTGTGGGAGTTCTATCTTCACGCCTATCGCCTGCGCCCGATGCCTGACGCTGTGGCGGTGCGCCTACAGCGGAGCATCGATTTCGTGCGGAATGTGATGGACGCCTCGGGCTATGTGCCCCAGGTCGGCGACGAAGACGACGGCACGGTTGTACCGCTATGGAGTGGGAACGCCGACCGCTACTGTGTGGTGGGGCGCGCGCTGGCACAGCAGATCGGCGCAGAGCCGCCCCCCACGCTCACCGAAGCCGATGATGCGTTGTGCCTGTGGCTGTTCGGAAACGCGCCCGCCTCAGGCACGCGCCTGACCGACGCGCGCCTCTATCCCGATGGGGGCTATGCCGTGTTGCATTCGGAACGCTGGCATGCGCTGTTCGATGCGGGACCGCTGGGGCTGGGGAGCCTCGCCGCCCACGGGCACGCCGATGCGCTGAGCCTCTGGGCGTCGCTCGACGGCAAGCCCCTGCTCATCGACGCAGGCACTTACGCCTATCACGAAGACCCCGAATGGCGCAACCACTTTCGCGGCACACCTGCCCACAACACCATTGCACTGGACAATCGGAATCAGTCCGAAATTCAGGGTCCGTTTCTGTGGGGCTGGAAGGCGCGTTCGGAGTTCCTGAAGTGCGACCTAAGCCAGCAGTGTGTGGAAGGTGCTACCATCGCCTACGCGCCCGATACCGTGTATCGACGCGTCATGCTGCAAGGCGAAACGCTTCAGGTACACGATCGCATCGAGCAAGACACTGCGCAATCGGCGCAGTGGTTTTGGCACTTTCACCCCGACTGGCAGGTGGAACCGGTGGGAACAGGCATGTGGCGGATTACGGACGGTCAGCGCGTCTGTACCTTGCGCCTGACAGGGCTTGCAGCGTATGAGGCGCGCCTCTATCGCGGGGATGAGGCGACGAAACTGGGCTGGTACTCGCCGCGATTCGGGCATAAAATCCCGTGCACAACCCTTACGGTGGCGACGCGCACCCTCCCGGAGACGCTGGAACAAGAAGGTGTTGTGTGGGAGTTCACAGCGTGATCACGCCCGAACACGCTGTGCCCGTTCCGCCCGTGCCCACCGAACAGGTATAATCCCGCTGTGATGAACCGACATGTTGCGCTCGGCTTCGGCTTAGGCGTGTTGACAACCAGTGTTCTCATCG
>NKPV01000178.1 GCA_002254605.1 Armatimonadetes bacterium JP3_11 | reverse complement strand
TTATTTAGCGTGGCTAAATAGTGCGCGACCCCCCTGTAGACATTTGTTTTGAGTTCAGCGGGGTGGGGGGGTCGCGCAGAATTTAGCTTGGCTAAATAACAGAGGGAGATGATGAGCAGCGATTGTGTTGTTGATGTGGGCGGTGATGGGGTACAATCTTTATTTGAACAAGGAGGTTGTATGCAGAAGCTACGTGCAGCGATGGTGACGGATGTGGGCGGTATTGGCGATGAGTCGTTTAATGCGTCGGCGTGGCGTGGGTTGCAGCGAGCGCAGAAGGAGCTGGGCGCGGAGGTGCGCTATTTGGAGTCGCGGACGGCTTCGGACTATGTGCGTAATTTGACCACCCTCGCGCGTCAAGGGTTCAATGTGGTGTTTGCGGTGGGCTTTTTGATGGAGGACGCGCTGACGCGGGTGGCGCCACGCTTTCCGAAGGTCTACTTTGGCATCGTGGATGGCAAAGCGCCCAACTTGCCCAACTGCGTCTCGCTGATTTTCAATGAGCAGGAGGGGTCGTTTTTGGTGGGCGCCTTAGCGGGCGCGATGACCAAGACCAACAAAGTGGGGTTTATTGGGGGGATGAATGTGCCCCTCATCAAAAAGTTCGAGTATGGCTATCGCGCTGGCGTGAAGACGACCAATCCGCGGGCGCAGGTGCTGGTGGGCTACACGGGCAACTGGGACGATGTGAATAAGGGGCGCGAGTTGGCGCTGACGCAGTTCAATCAGGGGGCGGATATTATCTATCATGCGGCGGGTCGCTGCGGTGTTGGGGTGATTCGCGCCGCGGAGCAGAAAGGAAAGGGCTACTACGCGATCGGTGTGGATAGCGACCAAGACCACCTTGCACCGGGGCGTGTGTTGACCAGTATGATGAAGCGTGTGGATAACGCTGTGTTTGATGTGTGCCAGCGCGTGGCGAAAGGGCAGTTTCGCAGCGGCGCGATTGTGTACGGCGTCAAGGAGAAGGGCGTGGGGCTAAGCCCGATGCGGTACACGCGCAAAGATGTGCCCGAACGGGTGATGACGACGGTGCGTCGTTTAGAGCAGATGATAGCGCAGGGGCAGCTTAAGCCGCCGTATGATGAGGTGACCTTCAAACAGTTCAAGCCGCCGCGCGTGTAGGGTTCACAGCGCAGGTATAATTGGGCTTGGTGAACCTGCATGCCGCGTTATAAGATTCTCACTTGGGGCTGCCAAATGAATGAGGAAGACTCCGAGCAGATGAGCCTCTATCTGCAGGAGCGTGGCTACGAGCCTGCCGAGACAGTGGAGGAGGCGGATGTCGTGCTGCTGAATACCTGCTCGGTGCGGCGCAAGCCCGAAGATAAGGTGTTTAGTACGCTGGGCAGCCTGCGCAAACTCAAACAGCGCAAGCCGAATCTGGTGATTGGCGTCTGTGGCTGTATGGCGCAGCTGCGTGCGGAAGAGATTCGGCAGAAGGCGCCCCATGTGGATATGATTATCGGCACGGCGCATGTGGCGCAGGTGGGCGCTTTGGTGGACGAGGTGGTGCAGAAGCGGCGCTTAGCGATGCGCCTGGAACTGCCCGAGCGCAAAGGAGCGATTGTCACCGACATCCCCGAACGCAAGGTGGATCGCCATCCCAAGCTCAAGGCGTTTGTGCCGATTCAGTACGGTTGCGATAAGTTCTGCACTTTCTGCATCGTGCCCATCACGCGGGGGCGCGAGCGCAGTCGTCCGACCGTCGATATTCTGGACGAGATCCGCAGGTTGGCAGAGCGCGGCACGAAGGAGGTCACGCTGCTGGGGCAAACGGTCAACTCGTATGGCAAGAACCTGCTGGAGGGGCGGGTGCCGTTTGCGAGGCTGCTGCGGCTCATCAACGATATCGAGGGCATCGAGCGCATCCGCTACACCTCGCCCTACCCGCGCGATTTCCGCGACGATTTGATCAACGCGATTGCCGAGCTGCCCAAGGTGATGGAGCATGTGCATTTGCCGTTGCAGTCGGGCGACAATGAAATCCTCAAGGCGATGCGTCGGCTCTACACAGTGGAGCAGTTTGAGGAGATTGTCGCGAAGCTGCGCGCGCGTGTGCCCGGAATCGCGATTACAACAGACATCATCGTCGGGTTTCCGGGCGAGACCGACGCGCAGTTTGAGAACACGCTGAAAGTAGTGGAACGCATTCGGTTTGATGGGGCGTATATGTTCGCCTACAGTCCGCGTCCAGGCACGCCGGCTGCGGCGATGGAGCACCAGGTACCGCGCGCAGTGAAGCAGGAGCGTTTGCAGCGGCTCATCGAGTTGCAGAACCGAATCACTTGCGAAATCAACCAGTCGCAGGTGGGGCAGGTGTTCGAGGTGCTGGTGGAAGGACCGAGCCAGAAGGATCCCACCAAACTTGCGGGCTTCACGCGCGAGAATAAGATGATGCACTTCGTCGGCTCGCCGGACTTGATTGGGCGGATTGTGAAGGTGCGCGCTGACGAAGCGCATCTGTGGGGGTTCTACGGGACGGTGGTGGAGGCATCGCCGAAGTGCGCTTAACCCAGCCCGTACACGGGAATGGCGGCGCCGTGGATGGCACGCGCGGCAGGCGAACAGAGGAACATAAGGACCTCCCCCAACGCTTCGGGCGCGACCCAGCGGCTGAAATCGGCGTCGGGGCGCGCGGCGCGGTTGGATGGGGTGTCGATTGTGCCCGGCAGCACGCAGTTCACATTAATCCCATACTCTTTGAGCTCTGCGGAGAGCGATTCGGTCAGCCGGATCACGCCGGCTTTGGCGGCGCAGTAGCCGGCGCCGCCGCCGAACCCCGTTAGCCCTGCCCTGCCCGACACATGCACCATCGCGCCCCCACCCGAGCGGATGAGAACGGGCGCAATTGCCCGCGAGACGAGGAACGCCGTGCGCAAATTCATATCGAGCATCGATTCCCACTCTTCGAGAGGCGTTTCATGGACTGGGGGACCCGCTTTGAAGCCGCCGACGGTGTTCACCAAGGCATCCAGCCTGCCGAATCGGGTGTTTAGGGCTTGGGCAAGGCGTTCGCAATCGTCAGGCTGGCGCAGGTCTATCCCGCCGATGAGAAGGTGCTGGGGGTCTAACGCCAAGTCGGGGAACAGCTGGGTGAGTGCGTGTTCGTCCCGGGCGCAGAGCGCGAGCGTCGCCCCAGCTTGGTGGAATTGGCGCGCGACAACGCGCCCCAGGGCGCCAGTGGCGCCCGTAACCAATACAATTTTGCCTGAAAAATCGAACGATACCATACCGAAACCCCTCTGGCGGGGGATGCGCGTTGGCACGATTGGCTCCCCCGCAGGCAGTTCTACGCTGCCTATATTATACGCAGTCGCTGCAGGTTGGGAGGGCGTTGACGGGTTTTTTGTGTTGTATCCCTAAGCACGGGTGAACCCGATGCGATGCTATCGCGTTTCTGCCAAACCGCATCCTGTGTTTCGTGGCTATCGCAAAGAGGGGATTTGGTTTCCGAACGCGCCCGAGTTTGTGGTGTTGCGCGAATCCGAGCTGACCGAAG
>NKPV01000310.1 GCA_002254605.1 Armatimonadetes bacterium JP3_11 | reverse complement strand
GGCACGCTATCCCAATCGGGCACCAGGCGCACGCCTGCGCCATGCACGCGCTCCACCAGTTGCGCCGTGAGTTGCGAGGCGAGGCTCTCGATCAGCGGAACCATCATGCTCTCCCACGCGGCGCGGTACGCCTGCTCCGCGTTGCTATAGGTCGCATGCTCTGTGCCCGCGCCTAAATGCAGCACCATCGGCGGGATGCCCAGCACGGAGCAGATACGCTCCTCGAACAGGTTCGTTATGGGCGATACATTCATCTTGGCGAGGTCATGCTGGAGCAGTTGCACCTCGACAGGCTCGGAGGGGATATAGACCCGCCCGCGTCCTTCGCGGGTGAACCGCTCGGCGAACTCGCGCTCCATCAGAGCCTGCTGCTCAGGCGCAAGATACGCGGACTGTTTCGGCGCAATCACCAGTCCAATCACG
>NKPV01000168.1 GCA_002254605.1 Armatimonadetes bacterium JP3_11 | reverse complement strand
CTGACGACTGCGGAGAACATCTCCCGTTATGAGAGTGGGGCGAGGGACTTTATGCGTGCTCGTATCCGCACCTTGCTTGCTATGGCGCGTGGACTCCGATGCTCGATTCTGGATTTTGTGGACAAGGTTATGGGCATGTAGCATTCACCCCCAAGGGTGGGTGCCCATTGAAACACCATGACAAAGACCTGACAAAAGCTTGACACTTTGAGGTAGCATTCACCCCCAAGGGTGGGTGCCCATTGAAACCCGCCAAACGGTAGGGCACGGCGATGCCGTGCCTTTACGATAACGGTTCCCAAAACGGACGACCGGAATGTCGCCGTGCCAACCTCCCCTCGCCCACGCGGTGGGAGGAGGGGCAGGGGGTGAGGGCAAATCTTAAAAGCCCGACCGACGGGGCGGCAAGCCGCGCCGTAATACGCCTGCTGGCAGATTATTTCGGTGTGCCTCCCTCACGCATTCGGCTCGTTTCGGGAGCCAGTAGCCGTCAGAAGGGGTTTGTGATTGAGTAGCATCTTGGGCGGCGACCTTGCTTCGGAAACGGGCGACGCCTGCGCATGGTTTGAGACGCTTGGAGCGTCGAGGCGGCGTTTCGCGTGGCGGTCGCTTTGTCGCCAGTTGCCCACGATACGGCGCGGAGGTGCGGTGCGATAGCGCTTACGGCTCGCGCACAATCCCCACAAACAGCACTGTGCCCGTCGGCTGGTGGGCGATTACGAACATGAACGGGCGGTCTGCGACGAGTTCGAACCGCTCCATCGGCGCGGAGGTTACGCCCACTGTGATTCCCGTGGCGGCTGCAGCTTTCGTGCCCGATTCGTCCACTTCGACTATCGCCTTTTGAATCGCCTTCTGGAGGTACAGCCGCTCGGGCGCGACTTCGGCGATTCGATGAAAGTCTGCGCGGCTGGGGTCAAACGCGATTTCCATGCCCAACGCGCTCAGAGGCGGCTTCAGGTCGTGGGTGGACTCCACCTTAAAACGCGGCAGGCGCACCACGCCTTCGATGGTACGGAAGCCTGCCGTCCACTGTGCCCAGTTTTCTGGAGTGAACTGCTTGCGCAACGCGGCGACGGAGCGCTCCTTGTCGGGTACCAAGAGATAGAACCGATAGTCGCCCTTGCCGTAGGGCAACGCGACGGCTGCGAACCCCTCACCCCGATAGTAGGGTAACTTCTGCGCCAGGAACATCATCGGCACGGGCTTCGTCTTGCCGTTCTCCAGATAGAACGGGGCTTCTTGCGTGGCGTCCTTGTTGAAGGGAAACTGCCAGTTGCCTTCAAAGTAGAGGGCGTTCACCAGTGCAAGGCGTGTCTGCGCGTTGAACTCGCTCGCTGCAAACAGTTTCTCGATCAGTCCCTGGGTCTGCCGCTTGACCCAGCGGTTGATCTGCTCTGCGGCGGCTTCGGGGTCGCCGCTGAAGTCCACAGGTTCCGTGCGCGTTTCATAGAAGGCGAGCAGCGTGCGCACAAATTCGGGATTGCTCTCGAAGCCGTGTTGTATCCAGAGGCTATTTGCGAGGTGGATGACGACTTCGGGGTCGCTGGGCTTGAGCAGCTGGTTCAGGGCGCGCATTTGCGGATTGAGGGCGTTCAGGGGTATCTTCTCGTAGCCCAGTGTCTGGGCGATAGCGTCGTAGGTCTCGCCTTCCGCGCCGTTGAGGGTCATGCTCAGGGCAATCGAGAGCGACAGAGGCGAAAAGCACAGGTTCGCGCCCGATTCTGAATCGAGCTGGTTCAGCATACGCGCGGCGAACTGGAGGTTCGCCGACTGAACATCTGCACGGAGTTGCACGGGTTGAGTTGCCTCCTCGGGTGGTTTTGGGCTGGCGTCGCCGCCGCAGCTGCAGAGCAACACCGCCGCCAGACCGCCCAGTACAGTGAGTGAACGCATGGGTCTCATCTCCTATTGATAGACGCGCAAGCTGAGCGCATGATACCGAACAATCCCCCCTCGAAAAGCGTCTACGGAGAAGGTATCCTTCAGAGACGAGTTATGAAAAAACGCGTTGCCGTGATTGTGGGCATTGTGATAGTTGTCGCGATAGCGCTCTGGGTGCGTGGGCGCAATGCCGAATCGGCTGCTCCTGAAGTCGAGCTGCGCACTGCGGAAGTCACCCGCGAGGATGTTGTGCGTACCATTACCGCTACTGGTGTGTTGCGCACCTATAACATCGTAGATGTGAAGTCTAAAGCGGGCGGTATTGTGAGCCAGATTCTGGTCGATGTGGGCGACGAGGTCAAAGCGGGTCAGCTACTGGCGCGGATCGACCCGGCGGATACGCTCTCCGTGTACAATCAGGCGCGAGCCGATTTGGAAGCGGCGAACGCCCGCATCGAGCAAGCGCAGGAGAGCCTGCAGCTGCAGCGGGAGCAGAGCCAGCTTGCGGTGCGGCAAGCGGAGGCGAACTTGCAAGCCGCTGAGGCGCGCCTGCGCCAAGCCGAAGAGCGCGCCAAACTCCAACCGACTGTAACGGAAGCGCAACTTCAATCCGCTCGCACCGCGCTGGAGACTGCGCGTAAGAGCCTGGAGCAGTTAGAGAAGGTGACCCTTCCGCAAGAGCGCGCTCAGGCGCAAGCGAACTATGAGGCGGCGCGTCAAGCCGTTGAAACCGCGCAGCGCAACCACGAACGCCTCAAGAACCTGCTTCAGCGTGGCTATGTCGCGCAGCAGCAGGTGGATAACGCCGCGACGCAGCTGGAAAACGCGCGCGCCCAGCTTACCGCCGCGCAGCAACGCCTGCAGACCTTAGAGCAGGATTTCCAAACGCGCCTTGAGACCGCGCGCGCCCGTGTGCAAGAGGCGGAGGCGAATCTGCGCTCTGCGGAGGCGAACCGTGCTCAGGTGGAAGTTGCGCAGCAAGCCCTGCGCGAAGCCCGCGCCCAGTACGCGCAGGCGAAAACCGCCCTCACCCAGGCGCGCTCTAACCTACGCCAGATACGCTTGCGCGAAGCCGACATCGCCGCCGCCAAAGCGCAACGCGCCCGCGCCGACGCCCAACTCTACAACGCCAAAGTGCAACTGGACAGCACCACCATCACCGCCCCGCTCAGCGGTGTGGTGATTGCGCGATTCGTGGAGCAAGGCACCATCGTCCCGCCCGGAACCTCCCTCTTCTCGCAGGGCAACACGCTCCTGCAAATTGCCGACACAAGCCGGATGTATGTGGAGGTCTCCGTAGACGAAGCCGACATCGGCAGCGTGCGCATTGGGCAGCGCGTCGATATCCGCGTGGACGCCTTCCCACGCGAGCGATTCAAAGGCAAAGTGAGTCGTATCGACCCACAAGCCGTGCTGGAGCAGAATGTGACGGTGATTAGGGTGCGCGTGGAGATCGAAAAACCCGACCCGCGCCTCAAACCCGGCATGAACGCGACCTGCGAGTTTCTGGTGGCACGCAAGAACGATGTGGTCGCCGTGCCGAACGAAGCGGTGAACGAGACCCCCCAAGGCGCGTATGTCGAAGTGATGGTGAACGGTCAGCCCCAACGCCGAGAGGTGAAGGTGGGGCTGCAGGGCAACACCAAAACCGAGATTATCGACGGTCTGCAGCCGGGTGAAATCGTCGTCACAGGGCGCGTTTTCAACCGGCAGGACGAGGGTCCTGGCTCGCCGTTCGGACGCGCGTTCGGACCGCCTGGGCGTGGCATGGGCGGTGGTCAACGCGGCGGCGCGGGCGGCGGTCAAGGCGGACCCCCCACAGGCGGCAGAGGAGGCTAACACGGCGATGAGCATTCT
>NKPV01000118.1 GCA_002254605.1 Armatimonadetes bacterium JP3_11 | reverse complement strand
TCAATGTGCGTTGCATGCCTGCACCTCCTACAAGAAAAGTTTACCATGGGTTGCCCGTGAGCAGAGCCGCAAGATATGCCAAGTGTATCTCAGAAAGATTGATAGACGGCGGGAGTAAATAATCCGTACCCAATAACTGTTACGCCATACGCCTTTTTTACCAATGAAGCCAGAACCCATATACCGAAAGTCGCAAGGGGGAGTAGAGGGGTCATCCCAGTGAATCGCACCCGTACGCTGGTCATAGTACCAAGTCAACCCGTTTGGATCGGCTTTATTCACGGGGTCATTCCCTACATACCGATACAGGTTCGGGTCGCCTGAAGCCGCGTCTATCGGGTCTCTTTGCAGCCACCTGCCTGTGCGCGGGTCGTACTCGCGGGCGCCGACATGGTACAAACCCGTCGCGGGGATATACTCATACCCGTATGCCCCGTTCCAAGTGAACGGCTGCGCCGTCGCGCCCGTGCGAGCAATCAGATTGCCCCAACTATCATAGGCATAGGTGTCGGTCACTTGCCAACTGCTGCCCACACGACCCACCAACGCCCGCACATGACCCAAACCATCCAACACATACAACTGCACACCACTGCCCGACACCCGCGCCACAGGACCCAACAAACCCCACACATACTCGGCTATCAGGTTCCCGTTCGCGTCCAGCTCCGCCACCAATGTGTCGCCTTCATACAAGTAGTAGCGCTCTTCGGTACCCACCTTCGCCCACACGCGGTTGCCAAACGCATCATAACGCGCCTCGTACACCAACTGCCCGTTGCGGTAGGCGTGTGTTAGGTTGCCCCACACATCGTACCCATAGCTCCAGTTGCCCTGATAACCCACAACAGGATTGTTCGTCTCGCTCGCGCGTTCGCCGTTCGTTCGAACACCCTCACGCACGACACGCAGGTACAATTCTTTTGAGGGCTACGCCATAATTTAGAAACGGAGATACTCATGAAAATCGCGGTTGCAGGAACGGGCTATGTGGGCTTAGTGACGGGCGTTGTGTTCGCCGAACTGGGCAATGAGGTCATCTGTGTGGACATCGACCCCGCGAAGGTGGACGCCATCAACAAAGGGCAGTCGCCGATTTACGAACCCGGATTGGACGAACTCCTGCAGCGCAATTTAGAAGAGGAGCGTTTGATTGCAACGACCGACTTAGCGCAGGCGACGCGCGATTCGGAAGTGATTTTCATCTGCGTCGGCACGCCCCCCACCGAGACGGGCGAGCCCGACTTGAGGTACATAGACGCCGCCGCCGCCACGATTGGACGCGCCCTCAACGGCTACAAAATTATCGTCAACAAGTCCACCGTCCCCATCGGCACGGGCGACCGAGTCCGACGCATTATCGAGCAGCACCGCACCGAGCCACACGATTTTGATGTGGTGTCCAACCCCGAGTTTTTGCGCGAGGGTTCCGCCGTTGCGGACACACTGAACCCTGACCGCATCGTAATTGGCGCAGACAACCCCCGCGCGGCGATGAAAATCGTCGAACTCTACGCCCCGCTGGAGCGCCCGATGCTGATTACGAACCTCGCCACCGCCGAGATTATAAAGTACGCCTCGAACACTTTTCTCGCGCTCAAGATTTCGTTCATCAACGCGATTGCCGACCTCTGTGAGCGCACAGGAGCGGATGTGGTGCAGACCGCAAAGGCGATGGGGTATGACCCGCGCATCGGACAGGCATTCCTGCAGGCAGGGCTTGGCTTCGGCGGCTCGTGCTTCCCCAAAGATGTGCAAGCGTTTGTCCACACGGTGCAGCGGTATGGCTTAGACCCCACCCTCTTTGAGCAGATTCTCGCAATCAACGACGCACGCCCGAAGCAGTTTGCGGCGCGAATCCGCGAGCGCTTGGGCGGATTGTCGGGACGCACCATCGCTTTGCTGGGTCTGGCGTTCAAGCCGAACACAGACGACATTCGCGAAGCCCGCTCGCTGGAGATTATCCGCCTCCTGCTCCAAGAAGGGGCGACCGTACGCGCGTATGACCCGGTCGCCATGCCGCGCGTGCAAGCCATCTATCCCCAAATCACATATTGTCGAAACGCCTACGAAGCGGCCGAAAACGCTGATGCGCTCGCGCTGATTACCGAGTGGAACGAGTTCCGCCAGCTGAACTTCGAGCGTATCCGCAACGCAATGCGCCAGCCGAACCTGTTCGATGGGCGCAACTTGTATGACCCGCAACGCATGCGCAAACTCGGCTTCTATTACTATGGCGTGGGACGCGCCGCAGACAACGGCGATGACAAAATCGTGTTACGATGAATCCGACGGCTGTGTGCCTGCAGTGTGGTGCTCGGTTTCGACGGCGCGGTAAATAATCGCGAGCGCGGCAAAGTCGTCGTAGGGTTCCGGAGGGACGCGCATCCCCTTGGGCAGCAGGCGTCGCCAGCCGCGCGGGGGATGATGTTGAAAGTAGAGTTCCCGCGCCTGCAGGGTGGTGTCGCGCTCCGGGACAAGTTCCCAGCGGATTGTGGGGAACCACGCTTGCAGCTGGGGAAGCAGGCGCTCCGCTCCTGTGCCTGCCCCCACCAGATAGCGCTCCGGCGCATGCTGTTGAATACACATCTCCAGCGTCGCGCGAAGCGCTTCTATCGGCGCAATCGCACGGAACAGCACGCGCCACACGCCGCCGGTCTGCTCCGCCACGGCGACGCCTGCCTTGTGGCTTCCCGGATCAATCGCTAAGTAGCGGATAGGTTATGCTCCTCCGAAAGATAGGCAAAAGTTGCTGGCTCCAAAAACGCATCGACCACTTCCGGGTCGAACTGACGCTCGCGTTCTGCACGGATAATCGCCACCGCCTGCTCATGGCTCATTGCATGGCGATAGGGTCGGTCGTTGGTCATCGCGTCGTAGGCGTCGGCGACGGCGACGATGCGCCCCCAAAGAGGCGTCTCGTCGCGCGACAGCCCTTGGGGATAGCCGCGTCCATCCCAACGCTCGTGATGGGTCAGGGCAATCTGTCGCGCCATCTCAATCACTGGGTACGGACAATCTTCCAGAATCCGTGCGCCAATCTCCGTGTGTTGCTGCATCATCTGCCACTCTTCAGGGCTTAGAGCCCCTGGCTTACGCAAAATCGCGTCCGGAATGCCGATTTTACCTACATCGTGCAGAGGCGCGGCGTGGCGCAACTGGAACAATCGCTCCTCGTCCAGCCCCAGCACCCGCCCAATCTGCTCACTCAGTCGTCCTACACGCACAATGTGCTGTCCCGTCAAGTCGTCGCGGTACTCTGCGGCACGCGCCAGTCGTTCCAGAATCTCCAGACGCGCCAACTCCAACTCGCGCGTGCGCTGTGCATGCAGCCGCCGTATCTCGAGATGGTTCTGCACCCGCAGCAGCACCTCCAACAGGTCAAATGGCTTGTTCAAAAAATCCGACGCACCCACACGCAACGCCTCATGCCGCACTTGGGGCGCGATGTCCGCCGTCAACACAATCACGGGAATAATCTCGTCAGGATAGCTCCGTCGGAGGTGCCGAATCACCTCCGGGCTATCAGAATCGCCTAAATGCCAGTCGAGGAGAACAAGGTCAGGGCGACAAGATTGAAGCATGCGAATCGCTTCGCTCGCGCTGCGGGCACTCTGTATCGCGGAGTATCCTGCTTCGCGCAGGAGAACCTGCAGAAGGTCTAAAGTGCCCGGTTCATCATCCACCACACAAATAAGAGCATCGCTGTATTGTGTTTGTTTCAGCATTCGGCTCACCGCCAACCCCACGAGCTAAGGGGCGTCCTACCCCGAATTGCTCCTGCACTCAGGGGTATTAGTGTTACGCAAATGCTGTTGAGATTCCTGCCACTTTTTTCAGGAAATGGGGCGTAGTCCCTAAATGGGTATCCTATAGCGCGATGCGCAGTCTACTCTCGGAACGGGCACTTCAGGCGCAGCCCTCGCCGACCCTCGCACTGACCGCGCGGGCGCAGGCGCTGCGACAGCAAGGAGTCGATGTGCTGAGCTTCACGGCAGGGGAACCCGATTTCGACACCCCGGAATTCGCAAAAACAGGCGCATTGGAAGCCATCCACGCAGGCTACACGAAATACACGCCGACGCCGGGAATCTTGCCCCTGCGCGAAGCGATTAGCGCGAAGTTCGAGCGCGAAAACGGGCTGCACTATCCCCCAGACCAGATAGTGGTCTCCTGCGGCGCGAAGCACTCGCTATTTGGGGCGTTTATGGCGATTTTAGACCCCGGCGACGAAGCGATTATCCCCACGCCCTGCTGGGTGTCGTATCCCGAACAGGTGAAGCTGATGGGGGCAACGCCTGTGTTCGTGCCCGCCGATGAGTCAACGGATTTCTTGCCCGACTACGACGCCCTGCGACGCGCGATTACCAAACGCACGAAGGTCATCGTGCTAAATACCCCATGCAACCCTACAGGCGCCGTGTTTAGCAGGAAACCGCTCAAAGAGATTGCCTCGCTTGCGCTCACCCACGACTTGTGGATCGTTGCAGACGAGATTTACGAACACCTCACCTACGACGACTATCACCACGAGAGTATCGGTGCGCTGAGCAAAGAGGTGCTGAATCGCACGATAACGGTGAACGGCGTCTCCAAGAGTTTCGCGATGACAGGCTGGCGGATTGGCTATCTGGGTGCGCCGCCCGAAGTCGCACGCGCGGTAAGCCGCCTGCAAGACCAGATGACCTCCAACGCCTGCACGGTCGCGCAGCACGCCGCGTTGGCAGCGTTGCAAAATGACAACGCCGACTGGTACAACACGCTACGCGCTACCTTCGACCGCCGTAGGCGTCTCATCGTGGACGGGCTAAACAGCATCGAGGGCATCCGATGTTGGACACCACGCGGAGCGTTTTATGTGTACGCTAATGTGCAGGGGCTGATCGGACGCACCCACGAGGGACGCACGCTGGGGTCGTCCGCCGATGTCGCGGAGTTTCTCCTGAATACGGCGCGAGTGGCAGTTGTGCCCGGCGAGGGATTCTGTGCCCCCGGCTACATGCGCCTCTCGTATGCGACCTCCGAAGCGATAATTCAAGCGGGCATCGAACGAATCGCGGAAGCGGTGAGCAGGCTGGCGTAAAGACGCGCTCGGTTCAAAGGCGCATTCGGACTGCGTTTTTGCCGCGTTTGAGTTCGAACATGTGCGTCTTCGCGTCTACGGTGATACGATACGCGCCCAAGTAGCCTCGAAACCGCGCGACGCCTTGCGAATCGGTCGTGAGCGTTTGGAGCGGTGTCCACCATTGCTCCCGTATCAGTTTGCGCAAGCGCTCGTAGGCGGGTTTGGGGTTGAGATCTTCACGCAGTAAGCCTGCGGGCGCGCCTTGCCAAGCGTAGGCATCCGCTAAATCCCACCAGGTAATCGCCTCCACCGCCGGATGGGAGAACAGCAAGGTGTAGAACCACTCCACATAGTCCGCTTGCCGCGCCTCCCCTTCGGGCGTGGAGCGCCATGGACGCGGCCGCTCCCACCCGTGCTGTCCCGACAGCACCGTGACCTCCGTAAAGTGCAACGGCTTGCCGAACCGCGCGTAGGTCTCACACACCTCCCACACGCGTTCCAGCGTCCAGTCGCCCGTGTGCATGTGCGACTGAATCCCAATCGCATCCAGCGACGCGTTGCTCTTGACCAGCGCCTCTACGAGGCGCTCGAATTCGGGGCTGATGTTGTAATCGTTGAAAAGCAGAAACGCTTTGGGGTGGGCGGCGCGCGCCCAATTCAGCGTTTCGGTGACAACCTTGACGGCGCCGTCGCGCACAAGCCACTTGCCCACCCCGTTTTCATAGCGATGTCCAACGGTCGCCTCGTTAATGACATCCCAGCGTTCGATTAGTCCCCGAAACTCGCGAACGATTTCGCGTACACGGGCTTCAAGCAGAGGTTTTACCGCGTCGGGGTCGTTGGACGCCCAACGCGGATAGACCTCATGCCACACGAGGGGGTGTCCTTTTGTTTCGATACCGTGTCGCTTGCACCACTCGGCGATGCGTTTTTGCTGGTCGCGTCCCGTTTTGCGCCCCGGCTCGGGTTCGTACGCGCCCCAGTAGAACGCCAGCGTCGCATAGTTGAACAACGCCCGGAATCGTTGTCCATAGGTCTCGTGCTGTTTCTCGTCGAACTCGAACAGAGGGAAGATATTCGCGCCGAACAGAAACGCATGGCGCGTCATCTCGACCTGCACGGTTCGGTTACGCACGGGTCTGCCCCGTGCGTCTAAGAGCCGAATTGTGCAGTCGGCTTTGCGGTAGCGTTCGATGCGCTCCGCTGCGCTTGCCAAGAGTTCCTGTGCCTTCGGACTGAGTTGCATGGTCTCACTTATCGACGGCTATCTCTACGCGCTTGCGCAAAGTCGCCTGCGCCGCCGCCAGACGCGCGATGGGCACGCGGAACGGCGAGCAGCTCACATAGTCCAACCCCACCTCGTGGCAGAACGCGATGGAGTCGGGGTCGCCGCCATGCTCGCCGCAGATGCCCACCTTCAAATCGGGGCGTACCGC
>NKPV01000084.1 GCA_002254605.1 Armatimonadetes bacterium JP3_11 | reverse complement strand
GCGGGATTCAGGATGTTGAGCAGTTGATGGCGCTTCAGGTAGTCGCGTTGCAGAGTGGGTCTCTTGCAGTCTTTCGGGAACGCCTCAAGGAGGTGCTTGCGTCGGCGTCGCAGCCGGAGTCGTCTTCGAACGGTCGGTCGTAGTGTGATTGGGGCGAGGCGCTTCAACGGCTTGAAAGCTGGGGCGTTTTAGGTAGGATTGTTACCTTGTGTCGCTCTTCAGAAGCGATAAGGATTGAAAAGAGAGTGATGAGGATCGAAACAAACATGACGGAGTTGAACACTCAATTGGGCGTGAATTTTGCGTGTGGTTTCAAAAGCGCAGGCGTCTATTGTGGGATTAAAAAGCCAGGCTTGCTCGACCTCGCGCTGATTGTGTCGGAAACGGAGGCGAGCGTCGCAGGGGTATTCACCACGAACAAGGCGTGCGCGGCGCCAGTGCGCTGGTCAAAACGGGTCATCGCAAACGGTACCGCGCGCGCGATTATCGCCAACAGTGGCAACGCAAACTGCCTTACGGGGGATCAGGGCGAGCGGGATGCCCAGCGCATGGCGGAACTGGTCGCCAAGCGTTTGGGCTGCACGCCGACGCAGGTGGTGGTAGCATCTACTGGTGTTATCGGTGTGCCCCTGCCAATGAATGCCGTTGAAACAGGCATTGCGCACCTGTTTGAACGCTTGAGCGACGGCGACGACCGGACCACCGCTGACGCGATTCTCACTACGGACAGCGCCTCCAAACGTGCCTCGCTAACAGTGGAAACGCCTGCAGGTACGGTGCGCATTGGTGCAATCGCCAAAGGCGCCGGGATGATCGCCCCAAAAATGGCGACCATGCTCGCGTTTATCACAACCGACGCCCAGATTAGCCCTGCCGACCTGCAAGATTGCCTGGCGCGTGTGGTGGAGCGGACTTTTAACAGCATTACCGTCGACGGCGACACCAGCACGAACGACATGGTAGTTGCACTGGCGAACGGCGCATCCGGGGTTGCGCTCACCGGCGACGCACTGCAAGTGTTCGAGGCAGGGCTCTACACCGTGTGTGAGTACCTTGCCAAGCGTATCGTCAAGGACGGCGAGGGCGCAAGCCGCATTTTCGAGGTGCGCGTTACAGGCGCCACTGACACCGCCGCAGCGCGTCAGATCGCGCGTACCATCGCCGAGTCGCTGCTGGTCAAAACCGCCATTCACGGGGGCGACCCAAACTGGGGACGCATTATCGCCGCCGCAGGACGCGCAGAGGTCCCTATCGATGTGAATCGCGCTCGGCTCTTCCTGCAGGGCGTGCTGGTGTTCGAAAACGGACGCCCGACCGAGTACGATGAGCGTGCCCTCATCGAACAGATGCAGACAGACGAAGTACACATTAGTCTGGAACTGCAGGAAGGCGACGGCGCCGCGCGGTTCTGGAGCAGCGACCTGACCGCCGAATATGTCAAGATCAACGCCCACTACCGCACCTAAGACGATGCGCGCCTACCGTCTCGTCGCGCCGAACCAGCTGCGGTGGGAACAGGTCGCTGTGCCTCACCCGCAGCCCCAGGAAGCCTTGCTGCGGGTGATTGCGTGCGGTCTCTGTGGCACGGACCTGCACCTCAAGGCGCGGGGACACTACTACTGGAACGAACAGCCGTTGACGCTGGGGCACGAAATCGTCGCCGAGGTTGTCAGCCTGCCGCTGGACTATGACGGTACGCTACAGGTGGGCGATTATGCGGTGGTCGATCCGCAGCTGGTCTGTGGCGCGTGCTATTTCTGTCGCCGAGGGCGACTGAACCTCTGCGAGCGTCTGGAGCATCTCGGCTTGAGTGTGGATGGGGGCTTTGCGGACTATCTTGCCGTGCCAGTGCGCAATCTCTACGGCGTGCCGGATGCGCCTCAGGCGCAGCTTTGGCGCTATGCGCTGGTGGAGCCGGTGGCCACCTGTGTTGCTGGCATGCGTCTTGCCAATCCCCAGCCTGATGAAACGGTCGCCGTCATTGGACTGGGCTTCTTCGGGCAGGTCTACGCGCAGTTGGCGCGGATATGGGGCGCGCAACAAGTGATTGCGCTGGAGGTCAACCCTGCGCGACGCGCAACCGCGCAGCAAATCGGCGCTGCCACACCACTTGCGCCCGATGAGTGGCACGCGAACCCCATCCACGCCCATGTAGTCATCGACGCCGCTGGCTCATCCGATGCCGCCGACTGGTGTTTGCGTGTCGCGCGTAAAGCAGGGCGCGTGGTGGTGTTCGGCTACCGACCCGAACCTGTGCAACTGGACTGGTATCAGATTCTGGTCAAGGAACTGACGGTCGTCGGCTCGCGCTCCAGCAATCACGCGTGGGAATATGCGCTGCAGCTGGTTCACGAGAATCGGCTTGCGTTAGACCCCTTGATTGCGCCCTATGCGTTTGGATCCATCGAGCAGGCATTCGCAGATGCCGAGGCGCAGCGCGTGTTCAAGCCCGTCTTACAGGTCGTGTGATGATGCGCTTCCGAACTGTCGCTCCTGCACGGGTTTCAGCAGCCATGCCGATCCCAGGAAGTAGATCGGCGTGAGTAGGAAAATCCAGCGCCAGCCGACCCCCGTCCCATATTCTGCGTTCAGCCAATCGCCCAGCGGTCCTGCAATCAGCGGCGCGATGACTTGGGGTATCGTCATGGCGATGTGCCAAATAGCCATATACCGTCCCGACTCACGGGGCGGCACGAGGTTGCTGGCGAACGCCCAATCCACCGCGGCGTAGGCTCCCCAAGCCACACCGAATAGTGCGCCTGTGAGATAGACCTCCACAAGGCTCGCCGCGCTCAAAAACAGCCCTGCGCATATGCACATCAGCCCGACACAGGTGTAGATAATCTGCTTTTTGCTCATTCTGTCCGCGAGCGCGCCCGCCAGCCAGTTACCTAACACGCCGGTCAGCGTCGCCGTTGCCATAAAGCCAAACGCATGCTGTGGGGCTGCGCCTTTTAAGCCAATCGTGTCGCGCAGGTAAAACTCCAAGAAGAACAGCGCAGTATAAAAGCCCATATTGAACACAAAACGCGAGACCACCACCCCACGAAAGTTGGGCAAATCGTTCAGGGAGATGTTGACGAAATGGGCAAAGCGCAAACGCCGCTCGTCGGGATGTTTGGGACGCCATACAGGCTCGCGCATGCCCAGCACAGTCCAGAGCATCGTCGCCACTAAAAACCCTACCAGGCTCCAACCCACGATTTGCAAACGCGTCGAGCGCGACAGTGCGCCCAGAATCAGCGGCGGCTCTCCCAACAGGGCGCCTGCTAAGGCTAACCCCAGCAGCGTACCCACCAGCGTCATCATCCCCATGTAAGCTGACGCTAATCCGTGCCGTTCGGGAGGTACATAGTCGGGAATCACCGCCTGATATGGCCCGTTCGCCCAGTTCAGAAAGAGCTGAATCGCCACAAAGTACAGGATCAATAGCACAAAGCTTTGCGTGGTCATGAACAGCACGATGAACGGCAGGCTGAGCATGGTGCCCCACACGATAAACGGGCGACGCCTGCCCCAGCGTGATACGCTGCGGTCGCTAATAGGACCGGCAATCAGTTCGATTACTGTGGAAATGAGTGCGCCTGCGGCTGCTAACCATGCCAAATAGGCTCCGCGCGCAGCTTCGGGCGCAAGGTCGTTGACACGTGCCTGCATCGCAATCGTCAAGAAAGCCGCCCAGTGGACACTGACGCCCAACCAGAACGCACTGATAGCCCAATAGTTCACGCGCACTGGCTGCACGAGAGGGATTATACCAATCGCCCTCATCATTTCGGACTGAGGGCGTTCGAAAAAGCCGCCAGAGGATGTAAGCGAACAGCGATAAGCAACAGGATGAGGCGGAGCAGTTCGGGGTATTGATGGGGGTCTTCCGCGTCGTGGCAGAAGTGTTGGACGCGGGTGGAGACGGGCTTCGCAGACAAGGTGGTGAGGGTAGCGACGCTTCATAGGAACGAAGATGCCCACCCCCAACGGAATTTTCGAAATGGGTATCAAGTTGCTGAGGCGATTGTGGTGGGTGGAGAGGACTTGCATTAGCAGATGGGACGCTACCTATTGGGAGACATCATTCGATTAGCCATGCAGGGGGTCGTAAACGCTTCGCTGTGCATCCTTTTGGCGAAAGTCGTGGCGCTCGAACTCTTGCGCTTGGCGTGGAACAAGTGCGGGCACCTTCTGAGGTACTTGCGGAAGTGGCAAACGGGGCAGACGCCGCTGCGGGGGCGCACGCTACTTCGGGCGGCTCCGATACCGCTCGTAGAGCCGAATATGCTTACTGGTCATCTCGATGGGGTGTCCGCCAATCCAGACTTGAATAACCTGCGTGCGAATATCCAACGGCTCGCCGCGAAGCAGCACCAGATTCGCGTCTTTACCGACCTCGATGCTACCCAGGCGATGCGCTAAGCCCAGAATCTGCGCGGGGTAGAGCGTGATTGCCTTGATAGCCTCGTCATGGGGCAACCCATGCGCCACCGCGGTCGCCACATGATAGGGCAGGTTGCGGGCGTTGCTGGCGTCGTTGCTGGCGATACAAAAGCGCACCCCCTTCTCATAAAGTTGCTTGGGCAGTACGAATGGCTCATCGTACGACGCCGACTCCGCGCTGGGCAGATTGTGGACGCCCTCTAAGATCACGGGTACTTGCTTCTCGCGTAGTAGGTCGGCGACGCGCCACGCTTCGGAACCCCCCACTATCACCAGTCGCAACCGCTGCTCTTCCGCCCAGCGTATCGCCGCTTGAATGCCCAGCGCACTGTGGACGCGTACAAACAGAGGCAACTTCCCTTCCAAGATTGGGATCATCGCCTCGAACCGTGGGTCGCGTGCATGCGCAGGCACGCCCTCCTTGCCCGCCGCCTGATGTGCCCGCAGGTAGCGTCGGGCGTCCTCGAAGAACTCATTAATCGGGCGCATACGACTCTCCCAGTCGCGGCGACGCGACTCGGCGCTCTGGTTCGGCGCAGACGATGGTGCAGGAAAACTCATAAACAAGCCGATAGGAGTCTTGATGACCATCTCTTCCCATGTCCACCCCTCGAGGTTCATCACGCAGCCCATGCCCGACAGAATCCCGCCCGTCGGCGCGGCGACCACCGTTGTCGTGCCATTCACACGCGTTACGGGGATTAACTCCGAATCGGGGTTCAGTGCAATCTCCGCGCGGGCGTTCGGGTTAAACTGACCTGTTTCCGTAGTGTCAATTGTCGCGGCGATAGAGCCGATTTCGGTCAAGCCCAGCGTCGTGCAGGCGTCGATGTAGCCGGGGTAGAGGTGATTCCCTTTGCCGTCGTAGACCTGTGCCCCACGGGGAATCGGCACATTTTTCCCAACGGCAGCGATTTTCCCGTCGCGAATCACGACCACAGCGTTCTCGATAGGCGGCGCGGTAATCGGGTGAACCGTCACATTGCGTATCGCGTACACGCCGCGCGCCCGAACAGGTCGCTCCTGCGACGCCTCATAACGGGGCGCGAGCGGCGAAACGCTCGCATCGCCCCACGCGCTAACAAACAGGAGAACCCATACTCCATAGGCAACCAACCTGTTCATAGTGCCTCTATTCACTACCGCCTGCGCCATTCCTGCTGTGTGCAAGGTATACTTTGCCGCGAGATGCTACCAACGCTGGAAGCCAGCACGGAGCCGAGGGCGCGTCTGTTGGCGCGTTTGAAGCAGGGCGCGTCCCAGCCCACCCCAGAGATGGAAGCGCAGGTGCGTACGATTATCGAGCGGGTGCGTTCGGAGGGCGACCGCGCCGTGCTTGAGTACACGCGCCAGTGGGATAGCCCCACCCTCGAGTCGCTGGAGGTCGCGCCAGCGGAGTTCGAGGCGGCGTACCAACGGATAGATCCAGCCGTTATGACCGCGATTCAGCATGCGATTGCCCGCGTGCGCCGTTTTCATGAGCCGATGCGCCCCTCTTCGTGGCATCTGCTGGAAGCGCAGGGCGGCTGGCTGGGGCAGATGGTGCGCCCGTTGGAGCGCGTGGGCGTCTATGCCCCTGGCGGACGCGCCCAGTATCCCAGCACCGTGATTATGAACGCTGTCCCTGCGAAGGTGGCAGGCGTCGAGGAGGTGATTCTCTGCACACCGCCGCGGCACGATGGTACGATCCCGCCCTCCGTACTCGTCGCCGCACGCGAGGCAGGCGTCAGCCGCGTGTTCAAGGTGGGAGGCGCGCAGGCGATCGCTGCGATGGCATACGGCACGCAGACCCTCCCCGCCGTCGAGAAAATCGTCGGACCGGGCAATCTCTATGTCGCGTTGGCGAAGCGGATGCTGTGGGGCATTGTCGGTGTAGACCTATGGGCAGGTCCGAGCGAGGTCGCGATTATTGCGGACGAGAGTGCGAACCCCGCCTACATCGCCGCCGACCTGCTGACCCAGCTGGAACATGGCGCCGAATCGGTGGGCTACCTGTTTACGCCCAGCCGTACCGTGCTCCAGCAGACGCTCGCTGCGCTGGAGCAGCAACTGGCGCAGCGTACACGCCGTGCGACGCTGGAACAGGCGCTGGCGCACAGTCTTGCCGTGTTGACGCGCAGCCTGCCCGAAGCCTTCGAACTCGCCAACGCCGCCGCGCCCGAACACCTGACGCTGATGGTGCACAACCCGATGCAGTGGCTCGCCGCAGTGCGCAACGCAGGTTGTATCCTACTGGGCGACACGCCTCAAGCCGCCGGAGACTATGTGGCAGGACCCAGCCACACGCTCCCTACCGGGCGCGCCGCTCGGTTCGAATCGCCTGTATCGGTAGAGACCTTCCTCAAGCGCAGCAGCGTGATTGCGCTCAGTCGCGACGCACTGCGTACCTTGGCGCCCGACATCCTCGCGCTGGCACACGAGGAAGGCTTCGATGCGCACGCCGCCGCCGTGCAGATTCGTATCTCAGAGGAATAAACTATGCGTACTCCTGCCCCTGGCTCTCGATTCGGGATGTATGAGCGTGAAACGAGCGAAACGCGCGTCTATGTCTCGGTGGACTTAGACGGTTCCGGCAACGCGCAAATTAACACAGGCATCGGCTTCTTCGACCACATGCTGACCCAAATTGCCCGCCACGGGCTGATTGATCTTGTCGTAAGCGCGACGGGCGACCTGCAGGTCGATGAACACCATACAATCGAAGATGTCGGTATCTGTTTTGGCAAGGCGGTGCTGCAGGCGTTGGGCGACATGCGCGGCATCTCCCGCTATGGCTGGGCGATTGTGCCCATGGATGAGTCGCTGGCGATGGTGGCGATCGACTTCAGCGGGCGTCCACTGCTGGAGTTTCAGGCGCAGTTTCAACGCGAGCACGTGGGGCAGATGCCTACCGAACTCGTGCCAGAGTTCTTCCGTGCCTTCGTCAGCCATGCCCACGCAACGCTCCATATCCGCCTGCTCCAGAGTGCGAACGACCACCACGCGATCGAGGCGATTTTTAAGGCGTTCGCCAAAGCGTTAGAAATCGCCACACGCTTCCACCCGCGCCAGTCGGGAACCCCTTCCACGAAGGGCTATATCGAAGGTACCGAATCGACGGGCGGACTATAAAGTCGGCGGTTAGAGGTTAACTCGTGATTGCCATCATCAACTACGGTATGGGCAACCTGCGCAGCGTGCAGAAAGCGCTGGAACATCTGGGCGTCGAGACGCACCTCACCAGCGACCCGGCGGATTTGCGCGTCGCCGACGCCGTGATTTTGCCCGGCGTGGGCGCGTTCGGGGCGGCGATGCAACGCCTCAACGAATCGGGCATCACCCCCGCCCTCCAACGCGCCCTCGAGCAGGGGAAGCCGTTTCTCGGAATCTGTCTGGGATTGCAGTTGCTGTTCGAAAGCAGTTCCGAGTCGCCGGGCGTTCAGGGGTTGAGCATTTTGAAGGGGCGCGTAGTCGGCTTTCGCGAGATCCCCAATTTCCCTCTGCGTGTCCCGCATATGGGCTGGAGCCGACTCCGCCCCACACAACCCGACTACCCCCTCTGGCACGGCGTACCTGAGAGCGCTTATGTCTACTTCGTCCACTCCTACTATCCCGAACCTGCCCATTCAAGCCTCATCACCGCCTACTGCGAGTACGGCACGCGCTTCGCCTGTGCCGTCGGACATGCGAACCTACACGCCGTCCAGTTCCATCCCGAAAAAAGCGGCGAAATCGGGCTAACAATCTTACAAAACTTCTGTCGCCTCATGCATCCCTGAAACCCCCTATTTCACCCAGCAGGAATCCCACATCATCCAGCGAATCTTTTCTACCGCTATGAAACGAAATGGCTTTACCTTGATTGAGTTGCTGGTGGTAATCGCGATAATCGCCATCTTAGCGGCGATCCTGTTCCCTGTCTTTGCACAGGCGCGGGAGAAAGCGCGACAGACTCAGTGCATCAACAACATGAAGCAAAACGCGCTCGCCGTGCTTCAGTACATTCAGGACTACGACGAGCGGTTCCCCATGAGCATCTACCTAACCAGTCAGAATAACCAGAACTGCATCTTCACCATGTACAACGCCATCTATCCGTATATCAAGAACGCGGATGTGGTACTATGCCCTTCTGACCGGCAAGCGTTCGATGTCGTGGGCACCTTTGGCTCGTTTGGCATCCCTGTCTGCACGATTCCGAACTTCCGCTACACGGGTTATATTTTCAACTGGTGCGTGTTCGAAAATGGAAATGTGCCTGGTCTCATCGCGCCCAACCCTGTGGTCTCGCTGGCGCAACTGGAGTATCCTGTGGAGACTTCGATGCTTTACGATGGCACACTGGGACCGCCTCCCACGATCCAGTCGTACCTCCAGGCACGCCATAATAGCTTGGCAGGTGCGAACTTCGTAGATGGGCACGCCCGAACGGTGAAGGGGCGGCTGCGCGAGGGTACCGGCAGCACCGCAGCCACTTGGGACGGCAAACAGGCACGTATTTTCGATGTGGGTGAAGCAGGACCTTATCAGGGGCAGTTCAACCTATGGGGCGTCGCTTCGCGCCGCGCAAACGGCACCCCATGCCGCAACTGCCCGAATCGCAACAACCCCGGAAACTGCAACTAACGCCCGTCAGAAGCCACGAAACCGAAAAGCCCCCTCTCAGATCGAGAGGGGGCTTTTAGATTCTACTGAGCGCACTGGAAGTGGCAGGAATCTCTTATAGGCTGCCTAATCTTTGCCCCGAGGAGGTGTTCGTCATGCAAAGTCGCCTAAGTGTTAAGGTTTGGGGCGAGATGGCGTGTTTCACGCGCCCAGAGATGAAGGTAGAGCGCGTGTC
>NKPV01000256.1 GCA_002254605.1 Armatimonadetes bacterium JP3_11 | reverse complement strand
TAGGTATCGCCACGGCGCCGCCTGAAACAGGACTGGGTGATATTATCGAGGTACCAGAACAAACGACCACCTCAGACGGCTCGGATTACTCCAAGCTCAAAGTATCCGTTACGACGCGCAAAGAGGAGGCGGACGCTGTGCTAAACGGCGTGATTCGCCCCGATGAACTGACGCCGATTTATCCAGACTCACTGGAGTGGGGCGACACATTTTATGTGGTGGCTTGGAACTTCAAGCAAGGCGCCAATCCAAAACCGCTGCGTGTCCAGATTATCGGACCCGGAGTGACGCGCGTGGAATACACCCTCGCGCCGCGCCAGACCCCCAACCCACCGCGCGATAACCCCAATCTGGACTATGTCGCCGTGCAGTCGATTACTATCCAGTCATCGGGCAATAACTTTTTCACACCCGACACGGATTACGAACTCCAGATTCGTATCGGTGAAGGCGGCTGGAGTTCAGACCTTGCGCTGGAGACCAGCGATCGTGTCGATCGTCCGGGCGAAGGAGGCAACTTGATCCCTGCAAGACCGCGAGAGAATGCCTCCGAACGCTTTCTCACGGAAGCGGCTTGGTGGTTTGGCGTCGCGAACCCGCTCGCGCTGGAGGGCGTCGGACGTGACAACGGAGGGAATATCACAAACGTGGTTGTGGGCGCAGGAGGCACTGATCAGAACCTGTTTAACGGCAACAAGGGTCTCGAAGTACGCACCCGCTTCCGCGATAACATAGGGGCTCTCTTGCTCACCGGCAATGGGGAACATGGCAAGACTCTGTTTGGGGACTTTGCTATTCGCGACCGCCGCACCCCACAGACCTCTAATGTGGCGCCTATCGCGCTGAATGTGCGTGCCTATGTGGACGATATGCGCTGGCAGGGCGGCGCCACAGCGGTTATCCGCGCGCTGCCTTGGGAGATTATGCCCACCTTCCCCAACCGCAGCCCCGACTACCCCGACATCTCCGGGCGACGCATCCAGATGCTGCTCGATGGCGGTACAGACCTGCAACACGCCAGCGCGCGCGCCCTCCCCACAGGCAACGAAGTCAAAGTGCAAATCGAAATCCCACGCTACCAGCCCGCCAATCTGACGGGCTACAACTCAATCACCCGCGTCTATGTCGACTCGAATAACAACGGGCGCTTCGACGGCTTGGAAAGCGTGTTGCAGCCCGGAGTAACGCAGAACCTGCGCATCGAGGCGTACCGCGAAATCAATACTACGGTGACCGTACAAGCCGATGAACGCCTCTTCGTAGAGGAGCAAGTGATCGAC
>NKPV01000257.1 GCA_002254605.1 Armatimonadetes bacterium JP3_11 | reverse complement strand
GATGCAGGATACGCACATTCGCAGCCAATTCCCGCAGTCTATCGGGGTGAACCGCATTCTCACGCAGCACCACCGCGCTGGGTATCAGCCGCTGAACATTGTCGGCTTCCTTCGCAACAGCGGGCAAGTTGCTAAGCAACCTGCCGCCTCGACGGCTTGGCTCTTGCGCTACTTGGATGGGTTGTGTTCGCGCCTCTGGGTCCGCTCGTTCTGTTTCGTACTGGGAAACGGCGGCAATCAGTGCGCCTTGAGGAGACGGCTCTAAGACACGCGCATACCGATACACGCCCATCGAGGGCGTCTGATGAACGGCAACGCGCTCCACCCAGTACACAGGCTTGCCGCCGCGCGTCTCCACGACCAGCGCCGTCCATGGCAACAGGCTCAACACGCCTTCAGGACAGAGCAAGACGCGCCGATACCCTCGTATGCGGTCTGCGATAGGAGCGATGAGCGTCTCGTAAAGCCGCGCACCCTGTGCTGTGGTCTCATCCTGCTCTTTGACGGCGCTAATGAATTCCTCAATGTCAGCCTGAAGCGTCTCGGGTGATTCCAAGAGGTGGTAGTGCGCATGCACCCCTTGCTTTGAGACGACCAGAATCAGGAGGTTCTTTTCCACAAGGGTGTGGTAGAGCAGCACCCCATCGGATGGCAGTTGCTGCTGGATCACGGCGAGGTTCAGGCGCGGCGGCGCGACAAGGCGCGCTTCGTTCGGGAACTGAGTGCGTAAAGTATTACCAAGTTGCTCCAGTCTTTGCTCCAGCTCTTGGAGCTGTGCATAGAGGGGGCGCGCCTCTTCTTCCGCCGCTTCAGGCGTTTTCTCACCGATTTCGGCAAGGGCATAGACGCCGGCGATCTGGCGACGAATCTCAAGACGCTCGGCTTCTCCACTCTGAATTTGGCTCCACAGCGCGCTCCAGGCGGAGGAAGCGTTGAGCAAGGCTTGCTGGTTGCGTTGGAGCTGGGCGAGCAAGCTACGAGCGCGACTTTGTTCCAGCAGCTCGACGGCGCGTGCATATTCTCCGCGCTCAGCTTCCAGCAGCGCCAGCAAACTGTAGGCTTCGAAATAGTTCTCGCCGAACGCGACTTGGACATCGGGGTCGATAATTGAGCCGTACTGCTGTTCGAGTATCGCTATGGCGTTTTCCAGATGCTCGCGGCTGCGATGAGTCTCGCCTGCGCGGTAATCGAGTTTCGCCAAGTTAAGATGCGTCAAAGCAACAAATATAGTGTTGGGAG
>NKPV01000015.1 GCA_002254605.1 Armatimonadetes bacterium JP3_11 | reverse complement strand
GGCTTTTAGGTTGAAAAAGACCGTAAGCGCAACCGACAGGGCAACTCCCCACGGCTTTTGCAGGAGCAGCGCCAGCCCAAACGCCATCGCGAGCAGCCCTGTGTACATCGGATGACGAATAACGGCGTAGACGCCCGTGCGCTTGAGACCGAGCGTGGGGTTTGGCTCTGGCAAGGGGGTGAGTTTGCGCCCATGCGCGATGAGGGCAGGCGTCGCCAAGAGCACACCGACCGCTACCAACGGCGCACCCAACCAGCGCGCCAGACCCCACGCGTCGCTCGGGGTCGCGACCAGAACATAGCCGTACCCCAGAAACAGCACCGCCTGCACCAGCACCCAAAGCATCCCAGCAGAAAGTATACATCATCGGAAGCCCTGCACCAACGCCTGCGCCAACACGCCCCAGCCATTCGCCAGAGTGAACACCAACAACTTCGCGGGCATCGAGACAACAACAGGGGGCAACATCATCATCCCCATCGAGAGCAAAATACTCGCCACAACGAGGTCGATAATCAGGAAAGGGATGTAAATATAGAACCCGATGAGAAACGCTGTTTTGAGTTCGCTGAGCATAAACGCAGGGATGAGCGTGGTCAGTGGCAACTCGTCGGGTGTGCGCGGAGCAGGCTGCTTGCTCAGGCGGATGAACAGGTTCAGGTCTTCCGTGTAGGTCTGGCGCAGCATGAAGGTGCGAATGGGCTTCTCGGCACGCTCCATCGCCTGCGTGAAGGTGATTTCCTGCTTCATGTAGGGCTGGAGCGCATTGCGATTGATTGCATCCAGCGTGGGCGCCATCACATAGAAAGTCAGGAAGAGGCTTAGCCCGATGATGACCGGCGTCGGGGGAATGTTGGGCGTGCCCAGTGCGCTCTTGAGGAACGACAACACGATCACAATCCGCGTAAACGCCGTCATCATGAGCAAAATCGACGGCGCGACCGAGAGCAGGGTCAGAATCGCCAGTATCTGGAGGGATGTGGAGACCTCCTGCGGGTTGCGTGCTGTGCCCACCTCCACGCTGAGGCGCGGGATGGGAACGGTGTCCTGCGCCAGCGCGACGACGGGCAGGCACGCGACGAGCAGTAGAAGCAACCCCCCAGCCACTCGGAATGACCGGCGCACGCTCCACGGAACACGCTCGCCGCGCGAACTATCTTGACGAAGCGTGAAGCGTTGGCGTGTTCTCCTCATGCCTTCCCTCCGATAAGACTCTGCAAACGCGCGCGGGCTTGTTGCAAGCGGGTTTGCACCTGGGCAGCGGTTTCGGCTTGCAGGTCGGTCGGGGATGTCGTGGGCTGCACCTGACGCAGAATCCGCTCGAATTCACTGGCGGGTTGCTGGGCAGGTTCAGGGCGGGGGAGCGTGTCGGTTAAGTCGGCTAAGAGGTGCATGCCCTGCGCGGTAGCGCCGATGAGCAGCAGTTTATCGCGTGCTTTAACCAACATGAGCGTGCCCCCGACTGCGCTGCGCGTCTCAATGATCCGGATTTGTCCGTCGATGGGCGAGCCGTCGCCCGTTTTGCCCGCCCAGCGCAGGAGTTTGGGCAAGCCCCAGCGCAATCCGGCTGCCACAATTAATAAGGCAATGCCCAGCTGCGCCCAGCCGAACGCGCTGCCTTCCCGCGCAGCGATTTGTTGAATGGGCGCCCCGGTGCGAGTGCCGAACGCGCCTGGCTCCAGCGCTGCTGGCGCGTTCGACTGCGCCCACGCACATACCCCAAAAATTACCAGCAGAAACGCCACTGTGTAAGCACGCATACTGTTCACGCTCCCAGTCGTTGTACGCGTTCAATAGGCGAGAGAATCTCGGTGATTCGAACGGCGAAGTTGTCCTCCACGACCACCACCTCGCCGCGTGCGATGAGCCTGCCGTTCACCAGGACCTCCACGGGCTCGCCCGCCGCCTTCTGCAACTCGACGATGGAACCCATGCCGACCTCGAGCAACTCACGCACCAGCATTGTGACGCGCCCTAACTCCACAGAGACTTCCAACGGGATGTCCATGAGCAGGTCGATATTGCGTTCGGGCGACTCCTCGGACTCCGCGAGGGGATTGAACGCCAAGGGTGCTGATGTGGCGCGGGTGGGCGCCTCGGGTTCAGATGTCGCCATCAACGACGCGAACGGGTCGGCTTCGGCAGCGGGCATCCCCAGGAGCGTGCGTGCTAACTCCTCCGTCATCAACCATGTGAGTGTGAACGGCGTTCGATTGGGGATTTGCACCGTGAAGCGCGTCGCGATGACCTCATCGACGGTCAGGAAGTTCGGAGGGAAGGTGACGGGTTCATAGCGAGCGACTATTTGGTCAGGGGTAAAAGTTTTGCTGGTCAGATTGCCGAAGGCGATGGCGAGTCCCTGCATCAGGTGAGCGCCGAACTCCTGCACGGCTTGCAGTGCGGCGTCGTTCACCTCGGCGGTGGGAGTGCCGAGCGTGGCTTCAAGGATCGCTTGGAGTGTTGCCTGACGCTCGCTGGGCTGCTCGCCTATGATGAATAAACATGGAGCATCGCTCTGCTCGACGAACTGTGCCTGAATATGGAGAACGGGGGCTGTGGTTAGTTCTATTAGCTCGCCGATGGGCGCCGCGTTGCTGGTGGGCGTTGGGATTTCCACCAGCGTGTTGTTCTGTTCCGACAGGTGCATGGCGACGGTTTGCCAGACCTGCGCCTGTTTCACCACGAACTGTGTCAAGAGTTCTGCCGAGACTTCGCTCACGGTCTATTCCTCCGAGACGACATCGGTAATCGAGACGACCAGCCGTCGATTGCGTACGGCGGGTTTGCCTCGAAACTTCACGCGATTTTCCACCAACAGGTCGATTTTGCCGTTGACTGGGGTGTCCAGCGGGAGTATATCGCCCACTTTGAGTTGCAGTAGGTCGTTCAAGCGCAAGCGTGTCTTGCCCAATCGTGCGTGGCAGGTCACCGTCGTGCGGTAAAGGTGTTGGGTCAGTGCGCGTCGCAGCAGCGGGGTCGCGCGTTTGCCCGCGCTGGAGACCCAGTTCTGGGAACTGAGCCGTGGTGTGATAGGCTTAATGACCATGTGGGGCACGCACAGGCTCATCGCGTCGCGGCGCTCGCCGATACGCGCCTCCAGCAGCACGGTAATCACAATATCGCTGGGCGGAGCGATTTGCACGAACTGTGCGCTGGTCTCCAGGGTCTCAATCTTCGGGTCTACCTGTAGAATGCTCTCCCACGCGCTGCGGAACGCCATCAGCATCCGTTCTCCCAGCGCGAGCACGAGGGGCTTTTCGATTTCGGTGAACGCCGCGCGCTCTATCGGTTTGCCCACACCGCCCAGCAGGCGGTCTAACATCGTGAACACCAGCGCGTATTCCATTTCCAGCACCACCTCGCCCGAAAGCGGGGGCGCACTGAACACGATGAACGCCGACTGTTTGAGCGAGCGGAGATAATCTTCGTAGGGAATCTGTTCCAACGAGATGAGTTCGATATGCAACGGCACGCGCAGATAGGTGGCGAGGTTGGTGGAGCAGAGCCGGGCGAAGGTTTCAAACACCATCTGTAGCGTGCGCAGCTGGTCGCGGGAGAATTTGTCGGGGCGTCGGAAATCGTAGACTTCGTAGGCGATGGGTTTGCGCTTGGTGGATGTGCTTCCGCCGACGGGCGTGGCGACAGGCGCGTTGAAATCGCTCGCAGGGCTATCCTCCGCTGCCAACGACGCCAGCAACGCCTCAATCTCCGCTTGTGAGAGAATCTCGCTCACTCCGTTCGCCTCCCGCGCAACATCAGGGCGAATTATCGGCAAGCATGCAGGGTTTTTGCAGGATTGGGGACGGTATCTGAACACAAAGTCGTGAAGCCAGCGGCGCTGGGCATCCCCACATCGAACACGGTATAATCTTTCCCGATGCAGTTCTTGCTGAAATGGCTGCTTTTTGCGGTGGCGCTGCACCTGACCTTCTGGAGCGGCGCACGGCTCGGACTGGACATGCGTCCCAGCCCGAACTGGCAAGATAATATCCTGATGGCGTTGCTGCTGGGGCTGGTGAACGCCTTCATCCGACGAGGTATGAAACTCGCGCTCCTGCCCCTGAACTGTCTCACGCTGGGGATTGCAGGGCTGCTGGTAAACACGCTGCTGTTCTGGGCGGTGTTCACGCTCGCGCCGTTCAACTTCCGCGTGGGCAACTTTTGGGCGGCGCTGTATGGCAGCATCGTGCTGGGCATTATCAACGGTATCCTCAACGGCGTGTTGCTGAGCGACGAGAAAGAGGGGAAGCGGCGGTGAGCGGGCTGGGGCGACTACTACGCGGGCTGGCAATCTGGATAGGGCTTTATGTGCTGCTCACGGGGACGCATATGGGCATTTTGTACGGTATCAATGCGCTGCGCACACGCTACGAAGCTGCATTGGAAACACGCGGCGGCGCGGAACTGGTAGACCGAGAACCTCCCTACAGTGGGGGTGAGCGGTTGGTTGTGGCGTTCGATATCCAACCAAGCATCTATTGGGCAGAGGCGTTGATAGTGAGCGCGGTGATGAGCTTTGCGGTCGCGGTGTTTGTTGGGCTGGCGTCGCTGGCATTTCGGCATGGACGCACGGCGAAACTGATCCTCGTCGCGCTGATTGTGAACGGGCTGGTGTTCTATTTTTATGCGCTGTTAAGCGAGCAGATTTTCGTAGGCTATCAGTTGGGGCGTCCCGTATCGGCGATTGCGCCTTCGATTCTGGTCGGCTTGGCGCAAGGCATCGTCAGTGTGCTGGTGTTGGGAGGTAAAAGATGAGCCTATCCGGACGGCTGGTGGTGCTTTCGGGGGTCTCGGGCGCCGGCAAAACGCTTGCCTTGCAGACCCTGGAAGACATCGGCTACTTCTGCATCGATAACCTCCCGCCGTCGATGCTGGAGCTGCTTCGCGAGCGAGTGCAGTCTGGTCAGCGTGTCGCGGTTGTGATCGATACGCGTGCGGGGGAACCGCTGGAACGCGCGGAAACGACCCTGTTGGAGATGCGGCGCGACGGGCTGTCGGCGGAGGTCCTCTTTCTGGATTGCGCCGACGAGGTGCTGATACGCCGCTTCAAGGAGACACGACGTCCCCATCCGCTGGCGGGTATCGAGCCGAGCCTGCCGAAGGCGATTCGCAAAGAGCGTGAGCTGCTTGCACCCCTCAAAGCGATTGCCGACCAAACATTCGACACGACGCTGTTTCGTCCCCAAGACCTGCGTGAGGCGATACGGGGACTGTATGGCGACGCGAAGGTGCAGTCGCCCCTGCGGGTGCGCGTGGTCTCGTTCGGGTTCAAGTACGGCGTACCTGCCGACGCAGACTTGGTGTTCGATGTGCGGTTCCTGCGCAATCCGCACTATGTGCCGCACCTCAAACCGAAGCCAGGCACGAACGACGCTGTGCGCGACTATGTGCTGAGCGACCCCGAAACGCAGGAGTTTTTGGAGATGGTGCGTAATTTTCTCGCATACCTGTTGCCGCGTTATGAGCGTGAGGGCAAAGCATACCTAACCGTTGGGCTGGGCTGCACGGGGGGACGCCATCGGTCGGTTGTGCTGGGCGAGGAGTTGGGTGCGTGGTTCGCGGCGCAGGGCTATCGCGCCAGTGTGGAGCATCGCGATTTGGCGCGAGGGGAGGCATAGATGGCAGACGGGCGATGGCGCTGGCTGATGCCCGGAATGCAGGTGAAGCGCTGGCTCGCACTGTCCAGCGTCGGGTTCGTGATTGCCCTGCTGGGGCTGTGGGTGGCATTGGACGGCGCACCGTCGCAGTGGCTCGATCGCCTCTATCGCGTCCTCGATAGCCAGATTCAAGCCCTCGCGTTCACGCCGCGGGCGGCGCAGGTGATGCGTTGGGGGTTGGGCGGCGCGCTGGGCGCGCTGGGGCTGGGCATTTGGTGGTGGGGACTGCGCCGCGCTTGGCGCACCTTGGTAGGAATCTTGCAGCCGCGTGCAAGCGGGCGTGTGTGGGATGTGCTGGCGCGCTACGCGCTCATGGCGCACGGCAAGCGCGTGGTGGTCGTCGGCGGCGGCACGGGGCTATCGACGATGCTGCGCGGAATCAAACGCTACACCGCCAACATCGTCGCGATTGTCACCGTCACCGACGATGGCGGCTCGTCGGGCAAACTGCGCCAGGAGCTGGGGATCCTGCCCCCAGGCGACATCCGCAACTGCCTGATTGCCTTAGCGGATGCCGAAGGCGCCATGACCGCTTTGCTCCAACATCGCTTCCGAGACGATGCGGGCAACCTCAGTGGACACTCTGTGGGCAACTTGCTCATCGCGGCGATGACCCAAATCAAAGACGGCGACTTCGAGCGCGCCGTGCAGGAAATCAGCAAGGTGCTGGCGATACGGGGACGGGTGTTGCCCTCCACGCTGACGCATGTGAACCTGCGTGCGGAGATGGAAGATGGCGCCTGTGTGGAAGGCGAAACAGCCATTGTCGCGTACCCTGCACGCATCCGCCGTATGCTTCTCACTCCGCCCGATGTGGAGCCGCCGCAGGAAGCCGTCGAAGCCATTCGTCAAGCCGATGTGATTGTGTTGGGACCCGGAAGCCTGTTTACCAGCGTGATTCCGAACCTGCTCGTGCCGAAAATCGCCGATGCACTCCGCTCTACCAATGCACTGCGAGTCTATGTGTGCAATGTGATGACCCAGCCAGGGGAAACCGACGGCTTCACGGCGTCCGACCATGTGCGCGCGATCGAGGCGCATGCAGGCGGGCGCGTGTTCGATTATGTGCTGGTCAATAACGCAACCCCAGCCACAGAACTAATGGAACGCTACCATGCCAGTGGGCAGGAGCTCGTGGTCGCCGATGTCGATCGCATCCGCCAGATGGGCTACAAGGTCATCGCGGGTAACTTCATTAGTCAGAGCGACTATGTGCGCCACGACCCCGTGCGTCTTGCTGAAGCGATCCTGCGCTTAGCGAAGTGAGAGCGTTCGCCTTGCAAGACACTGTACCATACCCGGCTCGTCCATCTTACGAATAGGCTGCATTGCTCCCAGCAAATAGGAGGACATGCTAAGGCTCTCTGTCAGCCAGGCGACCAGTAACCCGCGCCCCTCCACGGCGGGAAATGCCCACACCGTGTAGACCCCTGCAGGAAGATGGGTGAGCTCCACCTGCGTGTCTACGCTCCCAACCGAGAAGGCGTACTCCTATCCATTCGGGCACTCTCAGCGTACGGTGCGCTGTTCACCAACGCTGCTACTTCTCTACTTCCTCAAACCACAACTCGTTCCAGTGAATAGAGGGCACCCCTGGTGCTTCTGAGAAGCTCAGCTCAACCCGTTTGGTACGGGTATCCACAATAATGACTACGGAATCGTTCCAACTATAATACGCCACGCACAATGCCCACCGACCGTTAGAAGTCACATCTATCGGGTTGATATCCGTCCAGTTGTGGTCGTCTCTCTCTAACAGCACCTCAGACCGCTCATTCCGCCACTCAAGAATCAACTTATGGCTACCCGGTTGGGGATCCCGTTGCCAGAGCGGTCCCACTACACGCAGACGCACCTGGCGATCTCGCGAATACACCCAACGAGACTCTGCGTACCACGACCAAGGAAACACGGCATAACGTTCCTCTATCACACCCCACGCAGTACGCAACGCTTGTGCCTCTTGAGCCGAAAGACGCCACCGCCTCCCCGTGAGAATGTCTATCTGATAGAACGGCTCCACATAATCAGGATCCACATACCTGGAAGGCACGCTATACCAGATATAGCGACTGTCAGGATACCAGCCAAAATGATAAAAGTAGTAAGACAACTCACCCATCTCGATCTGCGGTACCAGTTCTTGCTTCGTGCCACGCTGCAGGTCAAACAACACTAATCCACCGCCAAAGTGATGGGTGCCCAACAGATAACGATTGTTAGGTGAGAAACGAGCATTCAACAGGCGACTATCTATCTTACGCATCTTGGGTTGACCCACTCTGCCAAGGAGGGTTCCATCCCTCAACGAACTGATATAGTACCAGCGTTTATCGCGCGAAAGTTGAGCATACATAGGAATAATGCCGATGACAAAGATTTTTCTAAAGTGCCACTGCCCGTTATCAAAACGGACAAGATATTCATCCCAATAAGGCTTACGCCAGGCAGGGCGTGAAGCGATGAATCCTATAGGTGGCATTCGGTCTTGCAGCATTGTTGTGCCCTCCACAACCCATGATACTTAGCTTCCGCGCCTCTGCGTGCAGCACGCTCGATACATTCGGACACCCCTCTTGCCGTGCCCCAGCGCACCCGATCACCCGTGGCACCCGGCACAGGATCCCCGTAGACTGTCACTTTATTCGCCCCCGTCGGCGCTGCGAAAATTCACGGCGCCTCCGTGATGATTTTACCCTTCCCATGCAGCCAGCGCCCCGCCACAGGGGGAAATGCCCGCACTGTGTCAATCGCTATATATAAATCCGATAGGTCGGCACCTCGAACAGTAGGGTGATAATGGACCAGAGCGACCCCATCGTGAAGTCGCCCAAGATAAGTCCCAGCGCGAACTGCAATCCCTGCCGATGCACACGCCACCCCCCCAACCGCAACAACATCACCTTCAAGAGCCAGCCCAGTAGGAATGGGAACCAGAAGTAGTCTACAGCGAAGCTCACGCTGAGCGCGTAGCCCGTCGGGTGCAGCGGGAAACTGGGGAATACTGAGCGCGCCCCCTTCAGCCCCAGCACCATCAGCGCGCCGCCCGCCAGATAGTACCAACGATCGGGATGGCGCAACGGCTCCTCTGTAAGCCAAGTATTGAGCCGATTGAACGACTCGGTGCCCAGCCAGAACTTGAATCCCTGACATCCCCCCTCAGCGCCGTAGCGATAGGTGACATGCAGATTCGCCCAGCACACCATCACAAACGCCAACACCGAGACCGCCAATATCAGCCCGCCCAGCCATAGCGGAGAGAGGGTATAGGTCTGCCCCATCCGCAGCGCCTCCAGCTGATTGGGCATCGGATGGCAACGGTAGCACCGATTGAACCAGTACAGGGACTGCAACACCGTTAGGTTCTGCACGCCCAACCCGCGCAGTGTGAACACATCGAACAGAATCCGTTGCGGGTTCACGAAGTAGATCTCGTGGGGAGCGCCCAGCTCTGCGCGTAGGCGTGTAATAGTGAGCGCCAGCAGGAAGTAGATTCCGAAAAAGAGCGCAGCCGCCCAGAAATCCATCCGCAGCAGCAGCGCGTTATACAGAGCCAGCACGATAACGCCCGCCCCCAGTCCAAGCCAGCTCAGTTTATAGAGCAGGCAGTCGGGGTGGTCGGGTGTCCACGCGGCGCGCCATGCATCGCGGAAGGTGTGTCGTGCGCTCCAAAGCAGGGTGAGTCCCAGCATCAGCCATGCGCCTGCCGCCTGCTCGTTCAAGAACGGGAATCCGCGCCCTGCCGCTGCGTCCCACCCCATCACCGCGCCAAACACCTGAAACCCCTTCCGCGCCAGCATGAAGAACCACGCCGAGAATGCCAAATCGGCTGGCATTAGATACGCCAACCCCACCGCAAAGGGATACGCCGACATGTTGAACGGCGCCGCGGCGCTCCACGGGCGCGTCGTCAAAAATTGCCCGATGTTGAACTGCTTAATCCACTCAATATGGGGCACAGAGGGAAATAACACATGCAGCCCGTTCAGCCCGCTGATGGACAACGCCATGCAGAACCCCGCCCACATCCAGCGCGACTGCCAAAAACTCCCCGATGGCTCCGCCATCGCCAACGGTAACTGTATCAGCGGAAACGCCAACTTCTCACTTTGAGACCACTGTTTCAACACCAGAAAGTTCAAGCACAGGCACATCATCACCAGCGTCAAAATCAGTCCTGCCCAAAGCGCAAGTGGCTTCGCCCAGATTAAGAGCCAATCCCATCGGTAAGGCGAGACGCCGCCGTTGTAGAACCCGCGCACGGCGTCCTCATCCCACACAAACAGCGCATGGGGCACATAGTCCATAAATCGCTCGCGCCACCCTGTTTCGGGTGTCGCATGGCGCTGCAGATGGGCAATCGCGCCGAACAGGTTCTGCAACATGTCATGCCCAGCAAACACCGCGCCCGTAACAATGATGATGTAAATAACCGTCAACTCTGCGCCTGTAAGTAACCTCACACCACTTCGCAAACTATAGAGCCAGTTCAACAGTGCGATTACAAACAGCGTGAAGATGGGAGTGATGAAAATCGGCAAACTGGTGGCATCGAGCGTGTACCACCGCACTTCGATGACGGTGATCCAGTAGATGTTGAGCGTCATCAAGGCGAAGCCGAGCACAAGTGCGCGCGCTCGTACGCGACTTCCCCCACCCTGCGCGGCGCCGTCTATCGCAACTCGCCTTTGAGTTTTTAGAAGCATCGCTCAAGAGCAAGTATACCGTGATTCTGCGTGTTTTAGGGCATAATTAGCATCGTTATGGCTCGCCCGACGATTACCGAGTTCATCGCGTTTCTACCGGCTCCTGCGTGGGAGGCGACGCGCCGTTTTTATGAACAGGTGCTGGGGCTACCGTGCGCCTTGGAACAGATTGATTGCTGTATCTATCGGATCGCAGGCGCAGGGTATGTTGGTTTTTGTCGGCGTGCGGAAGCGCCCCATCCCGCCAAGCGTGTCATCCTGACGCTTGTCACGCAGGAGGTAGACGCTTGGTACGCCCATCTTCAGGCGCACGGCGTGGAAATCGTGAAGCCGCCCACCTATAACGAGCGGTACCAGATTTACCACTTGTTCGCTCGCGACCCCAATGGCTATCTCATCGAGGTTCAACGCTTCGACGACCCGCGCTGGCAGGGTTAGGAAACCGGCTCTGATGGTGTCGCGTGGGCGCGCTGCCCGAAATAGTAGATCATAAACGCTCCCGTCGCGAACATAATCAAGCTCACGATGGTGCGCAACACGGGCAGGCGGATTTCCTGAGTCTCACCCAAAAAGTGTGCCAGAGAGAGGTTAATCAGAATCGGCGTTGTGATAATGATAATCAGGCTATTGAAAGCAGTGAGCGTGACGCCCAGCGCCACATCGCCCCGCGCAAGATAGGTGATAAGGTTCGCTGATGCACCTGCAGGACAAAGCGCGAGAATCATCACGCCTACCGCCAACTTGGGATCCATCGGGAACAGCACCATCTGGCAGGTCAAGCCAATCAGGAACGCCTTGGGAAAAATCACTACGCGCAGAAAGTCGGCGCGTGTCAGCATCAGCCCCAAGCCCAGCATAATCACTGCCAGCGCAAGAGGTAACACAACATTCGTAAAGACATTCGGCTCCATAACTGGTATAGTATGTCAAAGACGAAATTTTTCCTGTTGCGACTATGGTGGACTTATAAAGCATATCTCTGCGCTGCAGACAAACCAGCCTCCAGTAAGCGAATTTGGGTTATCATTCGGGGCAAACGATACGACGGCGGGAACGCCGCCGTATCGTTCGTTATCACACCAGTTCGTACAGCCCTGCTGCGCCCATGCCGCCGCCGACGCACATGCTGACAATGCCCCACTTACCGCCGCGCTTGCGTAGCGCGTTCAGCAGCGTAGCCGTCATGCGTGCGCCTGTGGCGCCCAGCGGATGCCCCAAAGCGACCGCGCCGCCGTTCACATTCAACCGTTCGCGTGGGATTGGCAACTCGCGCAACACGGAGAGGACTTGCGCCGCGAATGCCTCGTTAATCTCGAACAGATCGATGTCTTCGATCTGCTTACCGTGCTTTTGGAGGAGTTTGGGAATGGCATACGCAGGACCGATGCCCATCGTCTCTGGGGGGACGCCTGCTACGGCATAGCCGACGAAGCGCGCGATGGGCTGGATGCCCAGTTGGTTTACCATCCGCTCGCTCATCAATACAACGGCTGCCGCCCCATCGCTGCGTTGGGAGGCGTTGCCAGCGGTCACCGTGCCGTCCGCTTTGAAGACGGGCTTGAGCTTCGCTAATGCTTCCATACTGGTATCGGCACGGGGACCCTCGTCGCGGTCAAAAATAAATCGGTTCTCGTGAACAGCACCGTCCTTGACGATTTTCTCGTGAACCTCCACAGGGATAATTTCGCCGTCGAATGCGCCGCTGGCTTGAGCTTGGAGCGCTTTTTGGTGGCTTTGCAGGGAAAACTCATCGGCTTCCTCACGTGTGATGCCATAATGCTGCACGAGGTTCTCGGTGGTCATGCCCATGCCTAAGTAGGCATCAGGGTAATGCTGGGTCAGATACGGATTCGGACGGAACACATGCCCTTCCATCGGGACCATCGACATGCTCTCGGTTCCGCCTGCGATGCCCACATCGATTTGCCCCGTTTGGATACGCTGAGCGATAATGGCGATGGCTTCCAGCCCAGAAGCACACATCCGGTTTACGGTCGCGGCAGGCACATCAACAGGCAGTCCTGCTCGTAGCACGGCAATGCGAGCAACATTCATGCCTTGCTCAGCTTCGGGCACAGCACAGCCCAACACGACATCCTCGATCTGTTTCGGGTCTAATTGGGGCACGCGCTGGAGCGCACCTTGAATCGCGAACGCTGCGAGGTCGTCTGGACGGGTATTGCGGAGGCTCCCGCGCGGCGCTTTGCCAATCGCTGTCCGAACTGCGGCTACCACATACGCTGCTTGCATAGTAGCATAGTGTACCCGCTACGACTCCGAAAGCGCGGCTTCCAGGGCTTGGATGAACTCCTCCAGCGTCGCAGCGTCCAGCGCAAACGCGCTGAGTTCCCGCAACCGATCCACCGACTGGACATGTTGGAGCCGAGGTTCGAGTGCAAGCGCCTCATCACCAAACCGACGACGCAGAATAAACATCGTCGACTCTATGATTCCTTGTTGCAAGCCTTGTTGCAAGCCTTGTTGCAAGCCTTGTTGCAAGCCCTGCTGCAAGCCCTGCTTAGCCCCTCGCTCAATGGCGAACTCCTCAAGGCTGGTCAGAGGCCACTCCGACTCCTCCTCAAACTGACGCACCACCTGCTGCACTAACTGCTCCAGCTCTTGCGACAGCGTCATCATAAAGTCCACCACCTTGTATAAATGAATGACCTGCTCTGCAGTATACCCTCTCTCGCCCAGCTGGCGTATGAGCGCAATCTTCTCACCGAGCAGCAGGTTCGGTTTACCGCGCGTCTTGAGAGCGCGTAAGTGTGCCAGAACGACCAGTGCAAATGGGTTCTCGGAATGCTCCAGAGTCGTTTCTTCGAAATCCAGCAACTTCACTGTGGAAAACTTAAACTGCAATTCACTACCGACATTCTGGTACCCAAAGGTATTCGGACGCCAATTCGGGTCGGCATCAGCCAAGATTGCCAAGCTGACGACTTCGGGATACTCGTAGGCGTCGAAGACATGGTAGTGATAGACAAACATCCGCAAGGCGAAATTGGGGTCGGGTTGCGCTTGAATCTCGATGTGAATGATGACGATGCGTTCTGTGCCATCGCGGAAGTGAACTTTCACGACGACATCAGCGGTTTGGCGGCGTTTACCGCGCACGGCAGGCGCAAGGCGGTAAAGGTTGGCATCCAGAAACTCTACGGGGCGTGCCCAATCGACTTGGTCATGGACGGCAGTGAAGAGGAGCTGTAGACACTCGCGGAAGAAGGCGCGGATGGCATATTTCCACGCCTCGTCGAACCCCCTGCGCGGACGTCGTTTGCGCATGAGGACTGTTTTCTCAATCGACGAGGAAACTCCTGCTTTCAAGGAACAGCGGTTGGGCGCATCGGAAGTGGGGCAACGCCACCGAGAGTATTGGCTGCGATGGTGTGCGCTGCTTTCAGGTACAATCTAGGTCGATGCGCATCCCAATAGAGTGGTTAAAGGACTTTGTAGCGGTAGAGCTGACGCCCGACGCGCTCGCTGAACGGCTGACGATGGCGGGGCTGGAAGTGGAGGAAGTACTAGATACTCCGCAGGGGGCAGTGTTGTCGATGTATATCACCCCCAATCGCGGCGACTGTTTGAGTGTGTTTGGGGTGGCGCGGGAGGTGTATGCCTTATTAGGCGAGGCGGCGCGCCCTACTGAACTTTTCCATCGGCTGAACGCGCAGATTCTGAACCCACCGCCCGCAGCGCCTTTGCAGACGGCTGACTATGCGCGGGTCGAGATTCGCGATGCCGACCTGTGTCCGCGTTACGCTGCACGCGTGATTCGCGACATCAAGCCCGCCCCTTCGCCTGCTTATGTGCAAAATCGCTTGACCGCTGCAGGCATGCGCCCCATCAATAACATCGTGGACGCTACCAACTATGTGATGCTCGAAATAGGGCAGCCCCTGCACGCTTTCGACCTACAGACTATTAAGCAGCATACCATCATCGTGCGGCGTGCCGAGCCTTATGAGCGTATCCAGACCCTCGATGGGCAAGAGCATACGCTGAGCCCCAATAACCTCATGATTTGCGACGCGGAGCGTCCCATCGCCGTTGCAGGCGTGATGGGTGGGGCAGAGACCGAAGTAACAGAAGGCACCCGCCATATCTTGATGGAGTCGGCGCACTTCAGTCCGCTTTCGATTCGCGCAACGGCTCGCCAGCTGGGACTGCGCACAGAGTCTTCTTACCGTTTTGAGCGGTTCGTCGACCCGAATCTGGTCGTCGTAGCACAACATCGCGTCTGCGAGTTGCTGGAGCAGTGGACGGGCGTGGCAGCGGTACCTGGCATTATTGATGTGTATCCGCGCCCTTTCGAACAGCGCGCGCTCGCGGTGCGCTTGGCACGCGCCGAGCGACTCTTGGGGTTCGAGATCCGCTCCGATGAGGCGCGCGCGGTCTTGGAACGGCTCAACTTGCGTCCCGAGCCGATGGAGAAGGGCTTTCGCGTGCAGGTTCCCCTGTACCGTGCAGACCTGCTGCGCGAGGAAGATTTGATTGAGGAGTTGGGGCGCATTCTGGGCTATGGTCGAATTCCTGCCGTCCCGCCCGCAGGCTACACGACTCAAGGCAAGGATAGCCCTGAAGGCGCGTTCGCTGAGCGTGTGCGCACCGTGCTGTTGAGCGCAGGGCTACAGGAGATTGTGGGGCACACGCTGGAGGCGCCCTCGCCTTTGCAAAGCGGGGGTGTGGGCGTCGGCGAGTTGATGTATCAGCCTGTGCCGCTGCAGAACCCGATGAGCGATGAGTTGAGCTACCTACGCCACTCGATTATGAGCAGCCTCATCCGCGTCGCCGACCATAACCGACGACGCAATCGCCGCGACCTGCACCTGTTCGAAATCGGGCGCGTGTTCGCTCAAAATGAACAGGGCAATTTCCATGAATGGACGCATCTGGGCATTTTGCTTACGGGGCAGCAGCACCCACCCCATTGGGCGATGAAACCGCAGCCTGCCGACTTCTACGCGCTCAAGGGGGTTGTGGAGCATCTGATGACCGCGCTGGGTATCCAAGCGCACTTCATCCCCACGGCGGGACAAGACCACCGGCTCCACCCAATGCGCTCAGCGTATGTGCATGATGCTGATGACCAGCGGCTCGGCGTGATGGGCGAACTGCACCCTGAACTCCAGAAGCAGTATGAGTTCCGCCAGCGTGTCTACATAGCGGAGATCAGTATGACAACCCTTATGCATGCCGCGGCGCACACGGTACATTACCGCCCACTGCCCCATTTCCCGCCTGTGCTGCGCGATATCGCGTTTGTGGTGGATCAATCTATCCCCTACGCCACACTGGAGGCGACAATACGCGAAGCAGGGGGCAGATTATTGGAATCGTTGCGATTATTTGACCGCTACACAGGCGCGCCCGTGCCCGAAGGTCGCCATAGCCTCGCCTTTTCGCTCGTGTTCCGCGACCCGAATCGCACCCTAACCGATGAGGAGGTCAACGCGCGGGTGGAAGCGATTTTCACCGCGCTGGAGTCGAAGCACGGCGCACAGCGCAGAGGGTGAGTGAATCACTGCAGCAGGGGGCGTCTGCGTCAGATGAGTTGAACGGGGTCGATATCCACCTTCACGCGCGCGCGGTCCTCTGGTGCAAGTTGCGCCAGCACAGGTGCAAGGAATTCGGCAGGCTCGGCATCGGGCGCAAACTTCAGCAGCAGATGGTACCGATAGCGATTCTCCAACCGCTCCAGCGGCGCCGGCGCAGGACCTAATATCTGCAACAGCGCGTCCCCCACGAACGGCTCCAGCCATTGCACCAGTTGCGTCAGGGGATGTTCGGCAGCGGCAGCGTTGGTATCTGTACAAAGCAAGTTAACCAGCCGAGTGAAAGGAGGGTAGCCGACCTCACGGCGCAGTTCCAACTCCTGCCGATAGAACGCCTCATAATCCTGACGCAGGGCGCACTGTACCGCAAGATGGTCAGGGTTGTAGGTCTGGATCAGGGCATACCCGCGTTGCTCGCGTCGTCCCGCGCGCCCTACCACTTGGGTCAGCAACTGGAACACACGCTCACTGGCGCGAAAGTCGGGCAGATACAGTCCCGTGTCTGCGCTAATCACGCCCACCAGGGTCACACGCGGAAAATCCAGCCCGCGCGCCGCCATCTGGGTGCCAACCAATACATCGAGGTTCCCCGCTCGAAATTCGGAAAGAATCTGTAGGTACTGATGGCGTCTCTGAAAGGCATCACGGTCGAGCCGTGCTGTGCGCACATCGGGCAGAAGTTGACGCAACGCCATCTCCACACGTTGCGTGCCCATGCCAAAGGGGCGTATCTCGATACCCCCACACTGCGGACAGGTGGTTGGGGGCGGTTGCCGATGCCCGCAGTGATGGCAGAACATAAACGGCGTTGCACCCCGATGGTACACAAGTGTGACGGAGCAGTTGGGACACATCGGCGTGTAGCCACACTCCCGACACAACAAAAGCGGCGCGAAACCACGACGATTCAGAAACAGGATCGCCTGCTCGCCTCGGCGGAGTGTCGCTTGGAGCGCGTCGAGCAATTCGTGGCTGATCGGCTGAAACGGTCTGCCACGCAGGTCAACGAGTTGCACTTCTGGCAACGGTGTGCCACCCACCCGCTCGGGCAGGTCAATTCGCTGGAGCAATCCTTGCTCGACGCGGTAGAAAGTTTCCAGCGCGGGTGTGGCGGAACCGAGCAAGAGTACGGCGTCGGCGTCGCGGGCGCGCACCTCCGCGAGGGTGCGAGCGTGATAGGTAGGCGCGTGGGACTGCTTGTACGAGGTCTCGTGTTCCTCATCCACGATAATCAGCCCGATGTTCGGCAGCGGCGTAAAGAGAGCAGAGCGTGCGCCCACTACCACAGGTGCATCGCCGCGCTGGATACGCAGCCACTGGACATAGCGGTCGGACGGGCTGAGCTGACTATGCCATATTGCTACGGTGGAGCCAAACCGCTCGCGAAACGCCTGACTCACCTGCGCAGTGAGCGCGATTTCAGGGACAAGCATCAACACGCTACGCCCCATGCGCAGACATTCAGCCGCTGCACGCAGGTAGACTTCCGTCTTGCCGCTGCCCGTGACGCCATAAAGCAGGAATGCCTGATGGTTCCCTGCACGCAACGCGCGGGTGAGAGTCTCCACAGCCGACTGCTGGGCAGGGGTGAGCGTTGGCGGTGGCGTGATCGCAGGAGACGGTGGGGTATCGGCATAAACGGTGCGCACCAACCCACGCGACTCCAACGCACGCAAAGACTGGGGACCGACTCCGGTCTCCTGCAGCAGCTCCGTTCGGGGCTGCCGTCCCTCAGGGTGTTCCAGCAGGTGCATCAAGAGGGCGGCTTGGGCTGGTGCACGCGCCGCTTCATTGGCAAAAAATCTATCCAGCGTTTCGGGGGGCGCGGTCAGCTCCGTGATGGCTTCTGGGCGGGCAGGTGGAGGAGGCGGTTCCAGTTCATATCGGGTGTGCACGCAGCCCTTCTCGCGCAAGCCGCGTAGCCCCGGCTGCCAAATAGCGGCGGCGAGTTCCCTCTTAAGCGTCGCCAAGCTCACGCGCCCCCCGTGCCTCTGAATCGCCTCTACCGTCATGCGTTGGGCAGGCGAACGCAGCGACGGTACAGAACCTTTCAGCTCAATCACCGCACGCAGGCGATAGCGAACGCCCGTTGGGAGAACCGTCTGCGCCGCCTCCGCAGGGGAACACAGCAGCGAACGCTCCATCTGGTGCATTAGGTTCAGCAGGGTCGCATCCAGCAGCGGCTGGTTCAATATGCCCTCAATCGGTTTGAGCGGATAGCCCAACGCACTGGGGTCTTCCATACGGCGCGTCTGCATAACCAACCCCAGCGCGAGGCGGTTCTGGAGGGGCACTAAAACACCTGCGCCCGGGCGGACTGCAACCAGAAACGGCTCAGGAATCGCATAGGTGAGTGTCTGATAGGCAAGTGCGCTCCCGGTCAGGAGTAAAACATCCGCGACGGTCATCACCGACTCCATCAGGCGCAAGATACGCGCGTGGTGATTCTTAGTATACCTTGCGCCAATCCAGCGAGGGTGCTTGGCGCACGTTCAAAATTTAGCCCCCTCCAACGCAACCGCTAACCTAAAAACATCCCTTTCCCTCAGCACAGGGGGAAAGGGATGGAAAATACGCGCAAGCGCTTTCCTGTTTACCGCTTGCGGCGGCGCGCCGCCAACAGCCCGACCAACCCCGTGCCCAGTGCAATCATGCTCGCAGGTTCGGGCACCAGAACGGTGAAGTTCTGCGTGAATGTTTGATCGTAGAGGCTCGCTGTGCCCGCCAAGCTGCCGAAGTTATCGCGATACCCCTCGTGCAGCACCTGGACACGCAGGGAAATTGCATACTGTGTGCCATTGGGGTCGCTGGCGATGTTCAGCGTGTAGCTGTCGCCCACGCTGCCGATGCTCTTGGTAACCGTGCCGTCGCCTGCGTTCCAGTCCACCGACGCTTGATCGACATCCGAATAGTGCGCGTTGCCGTTTCGGGTGATATTCAGCGTAGTGCGTACGATAAGACGGTCCGAGTGGGGCGAGGCGATGTTGCCGAACTGAACAAAGTTGATTAGCCCCCGAGAACCTGCAACCGCCCCCGAAGACCAGTTCAGCACGATACTCGGAAAAGCCAGTGGATCGATTTTGTCAGTACCCCATAGGTACGGCGTGAGGTTGGGCTGAGAGGGGCTGGGACCGCCAGCGAGGCTCACCATCGCCGCGTTGCGGATCTCGGCGTCATAGCGCACCTGTCCACCACTGAAGGCACCTTGCCCACGCCCTGAAACTTTCATCCTGAACTGGTGTCCTGAACCCACCCATGTACCAAAATAAGCGAAGGATCCCGTATTACTTGCCGCAAGGTTCCCCGAACGGTCGCTTGGCAGTTCGTAGGAAGAGTTGCTATTGCGCGACACATTTCCGAACCCGATTGCGAGCCGCCCGAAGGCGTCGCCTCCTGTGAAGTTTTCTAAGCGAGTGCGAACAACGAGGGTAGTCGCCGAAGTGGGGCTATCCGACTGAATGCGTCCACGGGTTACAAAACTGCCGTTCGCGACATCATTGTTGTTTGTATCCAAATCGATAAACTTCGTAGGGTTCGTAACACCCGCCACATATCCGTCTCGTTGCTCGTAAAACATCTGATACGCTTGTCCAAACGCGCTGGCGATGACTGCCGCGCTCAAAGTCGCCGTTAAGCTCCATCGCATGTTTGTCCGTTTCATCCAAATACCTCCATCGTTGTGTGAGCGTGCGCTGGTTGCGCAGCTCTCACTCTTTACAGACTCGGAAATCGATGAAAAACGGACAGGCGAATTCGCGGGGATAAGAATCGCGCGTGTATGCGTATCGGAGAATCGGTCTTTTCAGAGGGACAGGGAGGATGATTTGTCCCACCACGAAAGAAGCAGATCTGTATCGCGAGCAGTCCCTGTGTTGGTGCGTCGCCATGCTGGTTGAGAGGTGTTGTCGTGGTTGCGCAAGCCTGGCGCTATTGAAGCATGGCGCAATCGTTGCGTCATGGCGCAGGGGGGGACGGCATCTCCAGCCGCTTCCGGTACGGTTCCATTGCCTGAATCCCCTCTTCCGCATCGGTACGCACGCTTAGGGTAGCGCGCAGTACAACGGTTTCGCCTTTGAGCAATCGGAACGGCTCGCGGGCTTGCTGGGTGTTTTCGTCTGCCCAGCGCGGGATGGTGGGAACCCAGAGGGCAAACCGATGGTTCGCGCCGCCCTCCAGAAAATTGGGCGAGGCGAACAGCGCGTTGGGGGCACGCAGCACGCCTGACCAGCCCAGAGTCGGGTCCCACTCCATGCTCACCAGGTAGCTTCGCCAACGCACCGCCATCACGGGCGCGGTAATCTTGGACGGGTCGGGCGCGAAGTGCAGGTTGCGTGGCGGTTCTGCGGTGCGCTCCTCGCCGAGCCGGTCGTCCGAAATGGGGAACAGCGCCTCGTCTCTCGCGTCGCCGAAGCTGCCATCGCCCACGCGCCAATCTGGGAAGCGAAATCGGTAGAGGTGGGAATCGAGATCGGCGATGAGCCTGCCCAAACAGCTTAGGCGGTTCTCCTCCAGCCGATATTCCAATACAGCCCGGGTGGTCAGCCCCATTCTGCCCTGCACGATGAGGCGCAGCGTCGCGGGGTCCGTCGTGATGCTCTCCACAACGAGATGTTGCAGTTTCGGGGGCGCATTTTCGGCGTTGATGATGGCGTCTGCCAGAGGCGCGCTGCTGGCGACAGGAACCCACGCATCCGCTTGCTTTGTGAAGAGCCGTGCCGCGTGTCCCCCCCAAGAGGCAGGGCTGATCACCATGCGTAGTTGCTCGTTCTGTAAAATGCCCACGCCGTTTTCTACGCGGGCGATGGTTCCTGAAGCGGGGATGTTGGGTGTCGATGCGACGACGACAGGCGCGAGTATCATGGCGTCGTTGCCTGCGCTGCTGCGCATTATGAGGCTCAGGCGCGGGCGCGCCCCCACACGCACTCGGAAGCGCGTCTCGGCGGCGGCGCCTGGTGGCAACAGGTCGGTCTCCAACTGGGGATGTGTGAGAATCTCGGCATCGCTCAGTGATTGCACCGTGAGTTGAATGCGGTCTTGCTTCCAGGTGCCAGCGCCTATGTTGCGAATGCGCACAAGGATCTCGGTGGTTTCGCCATGCGTGAGGACTGCGCGGCGCGCCGCGGCGAGTTCGATACGCAGGCGAGGATGGAGCGGATAGACCCGCGCACTCGCTTCGGGCTGAAGCTCGGTGAGGGTCGCTTCCCCTGCGCCCGCAAACGCATAGCGCAGCCATAGTACGCCACTGGAGGGTATCGTCGCGCGGAGCGGCGGATGGTTCGGCGCGTCCAGGGTGAACTGGTCGCCGGGCACGCCCCGCACCTCCAGCACGCCTTCAGGGGGTAGGGTACGCACAACTTTTTGCGCGAACCGCTCTCTCAGCCGAACCAGTTGTGCCTCGGCGAAGTATGCCCTGTCGGAGTGGGCGTTGTTTTTGGGGTCGGCTTCGAACGCGACGGTAATCGTTCTGCCCGCGTACGGCGTCAAATCTGCCGCGAGGGGACGCCAGCCCGAAAAGGTGCAGTCCGCCTCCGCAACTACCTGGTTCTCCACCAGCAGTCGCATGCGTACACCGTCGTAGGGAGTGCCCGGGTCGTCGCGTTGGGTGTTGTCGTCTACGCCTGCCCAAGTGATAAGCACCAACAGGTCGCCCGGATTCACCCCCGGCAAACTCATCTGGAACTGGTTGCGTGCGGGGCGTGCCGTCGGGTACAGGGAGCCTGCTCGGAGCGCGACACCGCCTGATTGCACCGTACGCACGAGCGGCGCCTGCAGCGCGTTTGATACCTGCCCCTGCGTCCAACGCGCTGATAGGTCGTCCAGAAGATGCGCACCGTCGGAGGAGGGCTGGGAAAATAGCGCCGCAAGCAGCAGCCACACGCAGAGAGAGCCGAAAATTCGCATCGTTGTGAACCATTCCGCATCGAGGCGCGGATTCCTGCGTTCCGTGTCCTTATTTGCCTGCATCCTCCGCCCCCACTCCCACCGCGTGGGAACAGTCCCAGTTCGGGCAGGGGGTGCACCAAGCCGTGCTGCGCCAACACGCGGGGGTAATAGGGGTGGCGTATCTGAAAAGACTGATTACTCGGCAAGTACCTGAGCGCACTCGTTGCACTCCAGCCAAAGCTCGCGCGGGAGCTGTTGCATCGCGTTACGCGCACGCCCCTTGCGGAACACGGGGCGATACAGCGTTGCGCCTGCTTCGAAATGGCGATGGCATGTGTGGCATTCCGCTTCTGAATCCACTGCCACAGGCACAAAGCCTGCCACCACCCAACCCTCATGCCCCAAGTGCGTCGCCAGCGACTCGACCGCGGCGCGTACCGCATGCGACTTGTTGCCGCGGTAGTACTGATCCGCAATCCGATTGAGCAACTGAATTGTTTCCTCATCCAGCGTGAAGTTCAGCCGTTTCATCGTGTGTATTATAACACATTCCCCCTATAAAAATCCAACTTCGCGCCGATAATTCTTCCCGATGCGGGCAATTGAAGTGCGTGAGCTGGTGGTTGCCTATCGCCGCTGGTTCAAGCCGCCGTTTCGCGCCGTGGACGGTCTTAGCTTTGAAGTGTATCAAGGCGAAATCGTGGGGTTTCTGGGCGTGAATGGCGCGGGCAAAACCAGCACGATTAAAACACTGATGGGGTTCCAAACGCCCACTTCGGGCGAGGCGCGGATTTTTGGGATGGACGCGACCGATGCGCGTGCTCGCCAACTGGTAGGTTTCCTGCCTGAGACCGCACTCTACTCGCCGTACCTCACGCCCTATGAAACGCTACGCTTGTACGGGGAGTTGCACGGCTTGCGTGGGCGACCCCTGCATGCGCAAATCGAAGCCCTGTTGGAAGCCGTGAAGCTGACCCACAAAGCCCACATACTCAACAAAAACCTTTCCAAAGGCATGCTGCAACGGGTTGGGATCGCCCAAGCACTCCTCGGCGACCCTAAACTTCTGATTTTGGACGAGGTCTCGTCGGGGTTAGACCCCATTGGCAAGCGCGAGCTGCGGGATTTATTGGTCACCCAGCGCGAACGCGGCGTGACCATCTTCTTCTCGTCGCACGAACTTGCCGAAGTCGCCTCTATCTGCGATCGGATCTTGGTCGTTCATCAAGGCAAACTGATCGCCGAACATCGGCTAAGCGACCTCGTGGGACGGGTGGACTCACTGGAGGACTACTTCATTCGCACGGTACAGGCAGGGCACGATATTCTCAACGAGGAGGGGCAAGCAGCATGACTCGCACTTTGCAAATCACACGCGCGTTGATGACGGCAGGACTGCTGGAGACCATCCGCCGTAAGGATTTATATGTAGTGTTGATTCTGACCGTGTTGTTAACCCTGGGAGCCTCGGCGTTCCGGGTGTTCGGTGTTCAGGGATTGGAGATTTTTGTGAAAGATGTAGCATTCACCGCGATTGGGGTGATGACGACGGTTTTGACGGTGCTGATTGCCGCGCGTCAGATTCCGGAAGAGATGCAGCGTCGTACGATTTATCCGCTGATGGCGCGCCCGATTACGCGCGGACAGCTGCTGTTGGGCAAGTGGGCGACGGCGTTCTTCACCGCCAGTCTATGTTTCGTGGCGCTTGCTCTGATTACGCTTGGCTTGCTGCTTTCGCTGGGAATCCCAGTGAAGCCGATTGTTATCCAGTATCTACTCCTTAAGATTTTTGGAATCGGCTGGCTGTGTGCGATGGTTGTGGCGCTTTCGATCTATCTAACGCCTGCCGCGAATGTGACGCTGAGCCTAATTCTGGCGTTCGGCTCGGGCGTGTTCAGCCGTTTCCTGCTGATGGCGCACTGGGAGCAGGGCTTAGATGCGCTCTGGTTGAACCTGTTGTATGGCGTATTACCCCATTACGACTACTTCGATATGAGCAAAAAGGTCGTGTTCGACTGGGATTTAGCGCCGTGGTGGGTGCTGGGCGCACTTGCGGGCTACGCGCTACTCAGCGGTGCGCTATGGCTGCTGATTGGCTGGCTGCGGTTTCGCAAGCAGACGATTGGGTAATCCACGGCGTTGAAATTTCGTCGGGAGAATCGCCAAGAGGCTGTCAAATTCGGTATACTTTGGGTAAATAATTAGTGCCAAACTTAATCAAGGAGGCTAACTATGTGGCGTAGGATTGTATTGGTGTTGTCGCTAACGAGCGTATGCGTAATGTGGGCGCAACAGAAAATTGAAGATGACGCGCCCACCAGCCCTGCAGCGAAGACCGAGATTCAGGTACCTAAAATTGCGATCTATCCGTGGTGCTTCGCCGAGAACGAGCGAGGTACGAACGAGCACGCAGTGCGCTCCGTACAAGAACTGCTGCGAAAGTCGTTCGAGAACCGCGCAGGAATGGAGGTTATCCCCGAGGCGCGTTGCCGCGCCGCGTGGATCCAGCTCGGCAACGATGACATTCCGATGACGGTCGAAGAACCCGGTCAGCTGCCTCGTCTCCCTTCTGCGAAGAAGTTATTGGAGTTCGGCGAGGCGTTAGGCGCGGACTATGTGTGCGCGGGCACCGTTGCTTGGCGTGTCCGCTCCGTCTGGGTTGGGTTAGGTCCCAAGACAAAGGCGGAGGCGACGGTGAATGTGATTATTATCGATGTCAAGCGCAAGGAAATTGTGCTGGATGTGCGCGACTTCTCGTCGGGGAGTAACAAGGCGGAGAAGTGGTACGAGACTGCGGGCGCGTTGCTGGTTTCATGGGGGATCACGCTGTTTAGCGGTGGTCCCAAGACGCCGCATATGCAACGCGCTGGGATCATCGCAGTTGGCGCCGCCATCGAGCCATTCTTTAGCGCTGCAGGACGTAAGATTGAGTAGGCGGCGCGCCGACAAGACACCATATGCTTGCTCTGACACCTAAGCATGCTCGTAGTAGGGACGCCGACACGGCGCATGAAGAGTCCATCGGCGTCCCTTTACGGGTTGAGCCCTAATTCGTGCGCAATCCCCTGCAACGCCTTGACCACATGCTCCACATGCGCATCGAACGGTATGCCCAACTCTTCCGCGCCTTGAAGTAGGTCCTCGCGGTTCACGCCCCGCGCGAAACTTTTCTCCTTCATGCGCTTGCGCACCGATTCGGGCGTCACGGCGCTCAGTGTGCGTCCTTTTACCAGCGCGACGGCGATTACGAAGCCAGAGAGTTCATCGCAGGCGAAGATGGCTTTCTCCAACAGGCTTTCGCGTGGGATTCCCGTGTGGTTCGCGTGGGCGCCGATGGCGCGGATGATGGTCTCCGAGACGCCGCGCTCACGCAGAATCTCCATGCCTCGGAAGGGATGCTCCTCCAGCGAAGGATATCGCTCATAGTCGAAGTCGTGCAATAACCCGACCACGCCCCAGAGTTCCTCGTCTTCACCGTACAAGCGGGCGTAGTAGCGCATACAGGCTTCCACCGCCAGCGCATGTTTGCGTAGGTTCTCAGCGTTCGTATATTCGCAGAGTAGTCGCCAAGCCTCCTCGCGCGTCATATAAAATAGCATACCATAACCGAACGGGTATCATCTTTGCTGACGGAGCCAAAGGAGCAGGAGCGATGCGATGGTTCTGGGCACTACTAATGGGGTGCTTAATGATGGTCGCAATCGCGCAGCAACGCGTTCTGTATGTCGCGCCGAACGGCGATGACCGATGGTCGGGCGCGCTGCCGCGCCCGAATCGTGCCCGTTCCGATGGTCCTCTACGAACGCTACAGACGGCGCTACAACGGGTGCTGGAAGGGGAACCGATGCCCACTGAGATACGAATGCGTGGAGGCGTCTATTGGCTTCAGGAGCCTGTGGTGGTGACGCCTGCGCATGCATTGCATGCACAGCGCCAGTTGCGAATCGTCGCCGTTCCGGGCGAGCGCCCCATTCTCAGTGGGGGACGACGCCTTACGGGGTGGCGCGTCGAACGCTGGCGCGAGCGCACAGTATGGATTGTGGAACTGCCCGAGGTACGCGAAGGAGGATGGTATTTTCGCCAACTGTTCGTGAACGGGGTTCGCGCCCGGCGCGCACGCCTGCCCAATCGGGGGTACTTCCAAGTGGAGGCGCTGCTGGACCAGACTCCCGATTGGTTTACAGGGCATCGACGGTTCCGCTATCGGACGGACGACCTGCCCGATCTGAGTACGCCCGCAGACGGCGAAGCGATTGTGTTTAACCGCTGGGTGGAAACACGCCTGCCGATTCAATCTCAAAACCGAGCCGACCGCGTGCTGGAATTCGCTCGGCGCAGCACCTTCGCCCTGGATCCTGGCGACCTTTATTATCTGGAAAACTTGCCTGAAGCGCTGGATGAGCCTGGGGAATGGTATCTCAGTCGCGCGGAGGGCAAGCTCTACTACCTGCCCCGTCCCGAGGAACGCTTGGAACAAAGCGAAGTGATTGCCCCCGTATTGTCCCAGCTGGTGCGCGTCGTCGGCGCCCCCGAAAAAGGGCAGTTCGTGGAAGGCGTCCATTGGGAGGGGATAACCTTTCGGCACACGGAATGGAGCCTCCCCGAAACGCTGGAAACAGGGGGGTTCGTGCAGGCAGCGTACGGCGTGCCCGGCGCCCTCTTTCTGGAAGGCGCACGCCGATGTACCTTCAAAAAGTGCCTCGTCGAGCAAGTCGGAACCTACGCCATCGAGTTGGGACGGGGCTGCGCCTATAACCGAATCGAAGCATGCGAACTCCGCGACTTGGGCGCAGGAGGAATCAAAATCGGCGAACCCATTATCCGCCCCCACAACACGGAACAGACCTTCGGGAACTGTGTGCAGGACTGCATCCTCCACGACGGCGGCAAACTGTTCGCCAGCGCTGTTGGCATCTGGATCGGACAAAGTTATAGTAATCGCCTGCTGCACAACACAATTTACGACTTCTACTACACAGGAATCTCTGTCGGGTGGACATGGGGCTACGGCGAGTCGCTGGCGGGCGGCAACCGAGTGGAGTTTAACCATGTGCACCATATCGGCGTGCGCCTCGACGGAGAGGGACCCGTGCTAAGCGATATGGGCGGAATCTACACGCTCGGCATACAACATGGCACAGTGATACGCAACAACCGCTGGCACGATATCGCTGGCTATCGCTATGGCGGCTGGGGTATCTACTTGGATGAAGGAAGCAGCGGTATCTTGGTGGAGAACAACTGGGTCTATCGCACCACGCATGGCGGTTTCCATCTGCATTATGGACGCGAGAACACCGTGCGCAATAATGTCTTCGCCTATGGACGCGATTATCAGCTCCAGGCGTCGCGTCCCGAACCCCATCGGCGTCTGCTCTTCGAGCGCAACATCGTACTGGGGCAGGGAGCCCAGTGGCTGGCGGGTGGCATCGACGAGAACCTGCGCTTCGATTACAATCTCTACTGGCGCGAGGATGGCTCCGAAATCCGCTTCGGCAACGACGACTTCGCTGCATGGCAAGCACGAGGACAAGACACCCACTCACGCATCGCCGACCCACGCTTTGAAAACCCTACCCTGGGCGACTTCCGACTACGACCCGATTCGCCTGCCCGCGCACTCGGCTTTCAACCGTTCGATCTCTCCACAGCAGGCGCACGAAACCAACCCAGCAAAACCCTATAACCCCCTTCAGGCTTGTGTCCTAACACAAACAGAACAGAAGACGCTATACAATGTCATTATTCTCGCCCGTCTTGCACCGGGCTCAGGTACAATAGTGCCGACCCTAACGGAGGACGAAGATGACCTTAGCAGATCGCTTTGCACGCTACGCTACAGAACTGAAATACGAATCGCTGCCCCAAGAGGCGGTTCACGAGGCGAAACGCAGGATTATTGACTCAGTTGCGTGCGCGTTTGGCGCGTGGCGCTCCGAGACAGCGCAGCAAGTGCGCGCCGTTGCCACCCAAGTGAGCAGTTCCTACGGGGCGACCATTATCGGCACCGCGCACAAAGCCTCGCCCGATTGGACCGCGTTCGCCAATGGCTTGCTGATACGCTATTTAGATTACAACGATACCTATCTCTCGAAGGAACCTGCCCACCCCAGCGACAACCTCGCGGCGGTGCTGGCGGTTGCCGAAGCGGAGGGCAGCTCGGGCAAAGAGACCTTGCTGGCGACCGTGTTAGCCTATGAGATACAGTGCCGCTTGTGCGACTCGGCGAGCCTGCGCGCGCGCGGCTGGGATCATGTGAACTATGGACTCTTCTCCGCGTCTGCCGCAGCGTCGAGGCTGATGGGCTTAGACGCAACCGCCACGCGCCATGCGATGAGCATCGCGGGCGTATCGGGTTTGGCGATGCGCCAGACGCGCGTGGGCGAAATCTCCGCATGGAAAGGCTGCGCCTTTGCCAACTCCAGCCGCCACGCCGTGTTCGCCAGCTGGCTCGCCAAACACGGGCTGACCGGACCGTCGGAGATTTTTGAAGGCAAGATGGGCTTCATGAAACAAGTTTCAGGCGAGTTCACCGTGGGCGCGCTCGGCGGCGAAGCGGGACGCGGCTACATGATTAACCAGACCTATATCAAGTACTATCCCGTGGAGTACCACGCCCAGAGCGCAGTGTGGGCAGCACTGGCGTTGCGCGAACAACTCGGCGGCGACATCAGCCAAATCGAGCGCATCGAGATTGATACCTTCGAGGCGTGCTATTCCATCATCGGAAGCGAACCAGAGAAGTGGCGCCCCCAGAGCCGCGAAACCGCCGACCACAGCCTGCCCTACATCGTCGGCGCAACGCTGATGGACGGTAAGGTAGACCTGCACACCTTCGAGGAAGCGCGCTACACCGACCCGACGCTGCTGGAGTTCGTCAGTAAAATCACTGTGCGCCACGATACCGCAATGGACTCGCGCTATCCCGAAGGAATCCCAAACCGCATCACGGTCTATCTCAAGGATGGGCGCACGCTCACCGAAGAGAACACCTTTCCGCGTGGGCATGCCAAGAACCCGATGACCG
>NKPV01000115.1 GCA_002254605.1 Armatimonadetes bacterium JP3_11 | reverse complement strand
GCTTGGAGGAAATGGCTATCGAGGAAGGAGCGCGTAAGGGTATCCAGCAGGGTATCCAGCAGGGTATCCAGCAGGGTATCCAGCAGGGTATCGCTGAAACGATAGCGCGCATCCTCCAAGCACGCTTTGGAGAAGCGGCGCAAAGGCTGGAAACCCAACTAAAGCAGATTGATTCGACTCAAACGCTTCAAGAGCTGAGCGTGTTGGCTGTTAAAGTGGCAACACTGGAAGAGTTCGTTCAAGCCCTCGAATCGGCGATTACCAACTCATAACAGGTATACTACCTTTACCTGCAACGAAGGAGGTAGGAACTATGCAAGATATTATGCCGATTCGGCGCATCGACCATGTACGCTTTTTCGTGAGCAACGCGAAACAAGCCGCGTATTACTATCGGACGCTGTTTGGATTCGATGTCGTGGCGTACTCTGGGTTAGAGACAGGCAACCGACAGGAAGCCAGCTATGTGCTTGAACAGAACGATATCCGCTTCGTGATTACCGCCCCGTACAAGCAAGACCATCCCCTCGCACAGTGGCTCGTGAAGCACGGCGACGGCGTACGCGATATCGCGTTTGAGGTGGACGATGTGGAGCGTGCCTACAGCGAGGCGGTACGACGCGGCGCCCAAGGCGCGTTAGAACCAACTGTCCTCAAAGATGACCACGGCGAAGTGCATCTCGCAGCGATTCACACCTATGGTGATGTGTTGCACTCGTTCGTGAACCGCGACCGCTACAAGGGAACCTTCATGCCCGGCTTCAAGGAAATGTTCATCCCCGGCGAATCGATCGGCGTGAAAGAGATTGACCACATCGTAGGCAATGTCGAGCTGGGCAAGATGAACTATTGGGTGAACTTCTATCGCGAAATCCTGGGCTTTGAACTGTTGGTGCATTTCTCCGACGAAGACATCAGCACAGAATACTCGGCGCTGATGTCTAAAGTGGTGCAGGACGGACGCGGCAAGATTAAACTACCCATCAACGAGCCCGCGGAGGGACGACGCAAGTCGCAGATCGAGGAATATCTGGAATACAACGCGGGTCCAGGGGTGCAACATATCGCACTGCAGACGGACGACATCATCGGTACTGTGCGCCACCTAAAAGCGCGTGGTATGCAGTTTATCTATGTGCCGCAGACCTACTACGAGGAAGTGCCCGAGCGCGTAGGGCAGATTGAGGAAGACCTGCGCACCATCGCCGAGCTGGGCATCTTGGTGGACCGCGACGAGGAGGGCTACCTGCTCCAGACCTTCACGAAGACCGTACAAGACCGCCCAACGCTGTTTTTTGAAGTAATTCAGCGGCATGGGTCACGTGGCTTCGGCAAGGGCAACTTCAAAGCGCTGTTTGAAGCCATTGAACGCGAACAGGCGTTACGTGGGAACCTGTAAGCAGGCTGCCCGTTTAGCGGAGCCGCACCCGAATTTGTGCGACGCTACAACGCGCCCATTCGGGGCGTTTGGGGTCTGGCGTGAGTGTGGCTTGGCGCGGCTCGACAACGCGCCAGCGCCTCACGCCCTCCGGTAAAAACAGGTAGGCGTTCGGGAACGGCAACTGCGCCTGAAGGGTTTCTGGCTCCGTGAGGCTCTCGCGTGCACCGCGTAGGAAATCGTCTGGTTCAATCCCCCCGGCGCAGAGCATCGCTCTGCCGAGCCGTGGGCTGCCGTAGACTTGGTCAATGTAAAGTGCGAGCGCAAGGTACTCTTCGTAGCCATCGCGGCGACGCGAACGCCAGCGTCGGAGGTTCAACCCCTCACGCGCCACCCGCTCCACCAACGGCGCCACCGCGCGGCGCAGGTAAGCCTCCAATGCGCCTACCGACGCACCCATCAGAAAATCGATCTCGGGGCGCGCCTGTTTGGCTTGCTCGAACAGCTTGTGGATAAACCACCGCTCGCCCAAATCGCCGTTCGCCCACGGCTCAGGCTCCGTGTACGAGTTGATTGGGGGGATAATCCAGTGCCCATATTCGTGGGTCAGTTCACGCACCCATTCGTGGGGCGGGATGCGCTCGCTCAGGTCGTACAGATAAATCAGGTTCTGCTGCTGCTCCGCGCCGGCTTTGCCCTCCGTCATCAAGAACACGCGCAAAAGACGGTCATAGCGCAGCGGATGGTCTAAACCCAGTTGCGAGTGGGCAAGGCGATGGCATTGGAGCAGCAAGCGGCAGGCACGTTCGGCATAAGGGTACAGCGTTTGCCGCTGCGCGTAGATTTCAATCAGCGTCGTGGGGGCATCCCCGTCCAGCACGCCCTGCACACGATAGGCGAAGACCGCCTTGTGCAAGGGGTCTTCCACAGGCGCAGGCAACGGCTCAGGCGAACCGACAACCCGATACCGCATCGGCTCAGAGTATACCGCAAGTCATGCCAGAGTGTTTCGGTTAGGTACAATTCCCCGCGTCATGGACTGGACCACGCTGGCGCTGAGCTGGACGCTCTGGACGCCTCTCATCGGGGCGTTTCTCTTGCTGTTTGTGCCCAAAGGACAGGATTTAATCGCCCGCGCCATCGCCCTGACGATTACACTGATTACGCTGGGCATGGCAAGCGTGCTGTTCCTCGGTTTCAACCCTAACATCACAGGCTACCAGTTTGTGGAGCGGTTCGCCTGGCTGCCCGACTATGGCGTGAGCTACTTCTTGGGCATCGATGGCGTGAGTTTGTGGCTGGTGGGGTTGACCACGCTGCTCAGCGTGTTCGCCGTCGCGCTGTCGTTCAACATTCAAGAGCGCGTGCGCGAATTTCTGATTTGGATGCTGGTACTGGAAAGCGCCTTACTCGGCGTGTTTATGGCGTTGGATGTGATTCTGTTCTATGTATTTTTTGAGTTGACGCTTGTGCCGTCGTATTTTTTGATTAGTCTGTGGGGGGGGCGCGACCGCGCCGCCGCTGCGCTGAAGTTCTTCTTGTACACCTTCTTCGGCTCGCTGTTTATGCTGATTGCGTCCATCATGCTGGCGTTCGAGTATCAGAAGGCGTTCAATGTGTTGACTTTCGAGTTGCCGCGTTTGCAGGCGTTTGTGTGGGGAGGTGGTTTGTCGGGCAATCTGGAGAGTTGGCTGTTTTGGGGCTTTGTGCTGGCGTTTGCGGTGAAGCTGCCATTAGTACCGCTGCATACATGGTGGCCCCAAGCGATGGGCGCCGCGCCGATGCCGTTGCTGGTGGTGTTTCTCAAAACGGGCGCGTATGGTTTTATGCGCTTCGCCATCCCGCTATTTCCCGACGCAGCGGTCTCATTTGCGCCGATTCTGATAAGCCTTGCAGCGGTTGCGATTGTGTACGCGGCGATTGTGGCGACGATGCAGAGCGATCTCAAGCGCGTCGTCTTGTTTGCGGTGGTCAGCCACGCGGGGTTCATTCTGATGGGGCTGTTTTCGCTGACGCCAGAGGGGTTCATCGGCGGCGCGTTGCAACAGATCAACCACGGGGTCACGATGGGCGCGATGTTCCTGCTGCTGGGCATGCTGGAGTCGCGCACGCGCACTTTGCAAATCGCGGAGATGGGCGGGCTGAAGCAACAGATGCCGTGGTTTTCTGCGCTGTTCCTGATAGTGATGTTGGCGTCGATTGCGCTGCCGGGCACGAACGGGTTCGTTGGCGAGTTCCTCTGCCTGCTGGGAGCGTATAAGTCTGCCCATGCGGGCATGTATCCTGTGGGTTGGGTCGTATTGGGCGTTACGGGCACGATTCTGGCGGCGGTCTACATGCTGTGGATGTTCCAGCGCGTGTTTTACGGACCGACGCCCGTCCGCTGGCGGGAGCTGCCCGACCTGCGCCCAGCAGAACTCGCGCTGGTGTTGCCCCTGATTGCGCTCATCTTCTGGATTGGCGTGCGCCCGATGAGCCTCACCACGATTATGGAGCGCGCGGCGCTCGAATGGACGCAACCGTTCCGCACAGGGAAGGTGGCTCCCCACCAGGTATACTCTTCTGCCGAATGAAAGCGCATCTGGTGCTGGAAGACGGGAGCGTGTTTACGGGCGAGTCGCTGGGCGCAACGGGTCGCACGACGGGTGAGCTGGTGTTTACCACCAGCATGACGGGCTATCAGGAAATCCTCACCGACCCCTCCTATGCAGGTCAAATCGTGTTGATGACCTATCCGCTGATTGGCAACTACGGCGTGAACACTGAGGACGACGAGTCGCGCCAAGTACAGGTAGCGGGCTTTGTGGTGCGCGAGGCGTGCGACACCCCCTCCAACTGGCGCGCGCGTCAGGCGATTCACGACTACTTAGCCGCGCGGAATGTGGTCGCAATAAGCGAAGTGGACACCCGCGCCATCACACTGCGGGTGCGCTATCACGGTGTCATGATGGCGACCATCACCACCGATGAGACTCCCGAAGAAGCCCTTCACCGCTTGCAGACAGCCCCACGCTATGATGAGGAAGATTTCGTGTATCGCGTCACGACTCCTCAGCCCTACAAGTGGGGTGTGGACGGCGTGGAACCCATCGACGCGCCCGATGAGCGCTACCGCAAGCGTGTGGTGATTCTAGACTGTGGGGTGAAATGGAACATCCCCCGGCGCTTGGCAAGTCTGGGCGTGCGTTCAATTATTGTGCCCGCCACGACGCCAGCCTCTGAAATCTTAGCGTACCAGCCTGATGGGGTTTTGCTCTCGCCTGGTCCGGGCGACCCAGCGCGGCTCCAGCCCGTAATTGAGACCGTGCGCGAACTACTCGGCAAAGTCCCAATTGCGGGTATCTGTTTGGGCAACCAGCTGGTGTGTCTGGCGTTAGGAGCGCGCACCTATAAGCTCAAGTTTGGGCATCGCGGCGGCAACCACCCTGTGAAGAATCTGCTGACAGGGCGCGTGGATATCACCTCCCAAAATCACGGCTACGCGGTAGACTTGGAGAGCCTAAAAGGCACAGGGCTGGAACTTACCCATATCAATCTCAACGACAACACGGTCGAGGGCGTACGCCATCGCGACCTGAAAGTGATGACCCTGCAATATCACCCCGAAGCCGCCCCGGGACCGTGGGACAGCCGTCCGTTTTTCAGTGAGTTTTTAGCGATGATGGATCAGCCCTCCTGAAACGCCTTGCTCAGCGACACTTTCCAGATGCCGTAGGTCGCCAGCAGGGTAATCAGGAACAGCAGCCACGCCATCGCGCATGCGTGCCCGAAGCGGAAGAATTCGAACGCATTCTGAAATAGGTACAGCGCGTAGAACAGCGTACTGTTCTCAGGGCCGCCGCGGGTGGCGATATAGGTCTGGGTGAAGTATTGGAACGCGCCGATGACCCCGATAATCAGCATATATTGAATCACGGGCGCGATTTGGGGTAAGGTGACATAGCGGATGAGTTGCCAGCCGCGTGCGCCGTCGATGCGCGCCGCTTCGTAAAGGTGGGTGGGTACTCCCTGCAACGCCGCCAAGTAGATCACCATCACGCCGCCCACCGCCCATAGATCCATTACGATAAACCCCCATTTCGCTGTCGCGGGGTCAGTAAACCAGTTGATCGACGCCAGTCCGAGCCGATTGAGCCCCGCGTTCACAGGCGCCGCCAAACCGTTCTGCGGGTTCAGTACCCACACCCACAGAAACGCCGTCGCCACCGCTGGCACAACCGACGGCAAGTAGAACAGCGCCCGATACGCCGCCTGACCCCGCAATGGCAAATTGAGCAACAACGCCAGCCCAATCCCCAAAACAATGCTCAACGGCACCTCGATCAGAATAAACAATGTGTTGCCAACCGATTTCCAAAAATAGTCACGGTCAGCAAGTAGGCTCTGGTAGTTCTGCAGCCCTACCCAGCGGGGTGCCCCCAGCACATTATAATCTGTGAAGCTGAAGTAGAGCGTGGCGAGGATTGGATAGAGCGTCAACAGCATAAACCCCGCCAGCCATGGCAGGATGAACAGATGCCCATACAGGGCGCGTTGCAGCTCCCGGCTCACGGCGGCAACGATTCGCGGGCGTGGGAGGAATCCCTGCTTAATCGGCTCCGTTCGCCCCGCCGTGCCGTGCGCCGTTGGGGTCGCGAACCCCAGGTTCCTTTTTGGGAGGTTCGGCTCGCCTCGCGATTCGTCGCGTTGCGACGCTGCCACTTAGCCAAGCCGTCGCTCCCTGCCAGAATCGGCGACGGTTCGACCCACCTCGGGCGTCACGCACACGGCAGGAGCATGAGTATACCCTCGACTCAAGGGATCGCTTCACCCCGATAGGCGAAGCCGCGAATGCATCTTCCATGTCCTATTCACTCACCTCATCAGCTAATTGCCTTCGCAGGAACGCTCGTATCTCCTTCAGTTTCTGCGACACTCGCCCCTGCGAAAGCCCCATCGCGTGCGCCACCTCCGCTTGCGAATGCCCCAGTACCTCCACCTGCCAGAAGAGGTATCGGTCGCGCGCTGGCAGCGACCTCAGCGCCCTGTGCACATCCACGCGCAACTCCACCTGCTGTTCCCAGCCGAAAGTCTGCTCATCCACCGGTTCCTGTTCCGCTTCTTCGCCCTCTTCTGTGGACACAGGTTTTCCCAGCGGACGGCGCCGTTTCCACCAATCCATCTGCTGCTCAGTATAGCTCTGCAGATGATTGCGCGCGGCGCAATACACATAGCAATAGAGACCGCCTTTATCGGGTTGATAGGTGCGCAAAATATCGCGCAGTTCGCCCCAGAGTTCATTTAGGCACTCATCACGCCACTCGGCAGATGTGCGATCGGGTGGACGCTCTGCGCTTTTCAGGTGGCGCGAGAGGACTTTTTCAAGCGCTCGGACCGCTTCGGCTGGCGGATTGAAGACATCCTGTTCATCGCCTTCGCTTCGGTAGGGTTCGTACCGGCTCTCCCCCTGTTGATCCCTTTCCTGTCCTCCTGCTCCTGGTCGCATCGTCGC
>NKPV01000021.1 GCA_002254605.1 Armatimonadetes bacterium JP3_11 | reverse complement strand
TTCGGGTGCGCCAAGACCCTACCGCTTCCCATCCTCTCAAAATCGGCGTAAGCAACACGCTCGGCTGGATGGCGTATTGGCAAGGGGAAATACTGTTTGTCAAGCGCTATCGACATTTCCTAAGCGTGGTGTATCCCGATGGCGGATGCAGTACCGAAGTTTTCACGAACGCCACAATGTTGGAACTGGAGACGCTCTCGCCGCTGACCGAACTGCCACCCGAGGGCGTGCTGGAGCATACCGAAGGGTGGTCGCTGCATCGGGTGGGTGCGATGCCTATGGAGGAGGCGGCGATTATCGAAGCGCTGGCACGGTGCGGCGTAGCGCCTTTGCCTTGAGGAAGCCCGCCTCTGCCTGCGCCGCTTAGTGTTTGCTTCGTGGAGGCGGCGCGGCGCTTGCACGTATCACCAGTTCGCCTTCAAAGAGCCGTGTGCCGCGCAGGGGTTCGCCCGTCTCGATTTGATGCAACAGCGCCCGCGCCGCCTCCAAGCCGATATCGTGGATTGGTGTGCGGATCGTGGTCAGCGGCGGTGTCGCCAACTCGGCTAAGGGAATGTCATCGAAGCCCACGACGGACACATCGCGGGGCACGCGCACGCCCTGCTGGGCGCAGGCGTCCAACACTCCCAGCGCGGCATGGTCGTTGGAGGCGATAATGGCGGTCAAGCGGGGGCGCAGTTGCAAGAGCTGTTGCGCCGCCCTAAAACCTCCCACGGCATCATACCCCCCCTGAACAATCCAATCTGGCTCTACAAGGATGCCATGCGCTGCCATCGTCTGTTGGTATGCCTCCAGACGCTGGTGCGCACTCCACTGATTTTGGGGACCGACCACGAAGCCGATTCGGCGGTGTCCAAGTTCAATTAGGTACTCGGTAAGACGACGCATCATGGTATGGCTCGCGCTGTCCACGCAGTAGAAGCCCATCGATTCGGGCAAGACACTGCCCACCACGACACAGGGTACATGCACATGGTGGAAATAGTCCAGCAGGGGGCTGCCGATGAGGGGCGCGACCATGATGATGCCGTCCACGGTGCCGTCGTCGATCTGGTTCCAGAGCGTGCGCGGGTTCAGGTCGCGCAGCGTAATGATTTTGAGGTGATATCCGTTCGGGGCGAGCTGTTCCACCACCCCATCCAATACAGCCGTTACATAGGGGTTACGGGTGAACACGGCGTGTTGCGGTTCGACCACGATGCCGATGGTATGCGTGCGTCGCGCGGCGAGGCTCCGTGCAATTCGGTTCGGGCGATAGCCGAGCCGTCGCGCCGCCGCCAACACGCGCTCTACCGTTTCGGGGCTATGCAACTCTAACTTGTTGCTTAGAATATTCGATGCTGTGCCGATAGAGACGCCTGCTTCTTCCGCCAGTTGTTTTAGGGTAGGGCGTTGCACACACCGCGCCGTTCTCACAGCCCAATTATACACTATGGGTGCCCACTCAGCCGACGCAAGACCTGAATTAACGCTTGCGTGCCCAGCTGCGCTTCGCCCGAGCGTTCCAGATGGCAGTAGAGTTGGTGTACCAACGCGCTGCCCAGTAAGGGGGTCGCTGTGGAACGCGCCTCGTTGAGCAGAATTTGCAAGTCTTTCTGCAGCAGTTTCACCATAAAACCGGGTTGGAGGTCGTCTTGGGCGATGCGTTTGCCGAGGTTCTCCATCGCCCATGAGCCCGCCGCGCCTGAGCTGAGGGTCTCCACAGTAAGGGAGAGGTCTAATCCAGCATGTTCAGCAAAGAGCAACGCTTCAGCGACCGCCAGCATCCCCACAGCGACGGCGATTTGGTTCGCGAGTTTCATCAGTTGCCCCTTGCCACTCTCGCCGACATAGACCACTTTTTTCCCCATCGCCTGAAAGACGGGTAGGGCGCGTTCGTAGGCGTCGCGTTCACCGCCGACCATAATCGTTAGTGTGCCCGATTCCGCGCCCCACTGCCCGCCTGTGACGGGCGCGTCCAGAAAGGCGACACCGCGCTGCTCGGCATATTGGGCAAGTTCGCGTGTGAGGCTGGGTGATGTCGTGCCCATGTCGATGGCAATTGTATTCGGTGGCATTGCGGGCAGGGCAGCGTGTTCGCCTGTGAGCCACACGCGACGCACCGTTTCATCGTCGGGCAAGCAGGTAATCACCATCGCGCACTGCGATGCCAGCTCGGCAGGCGTGGGTGCCTCGCGTGCGCCGAATGCGACGAGGGCATCGATGGGCGGGCGGCTCCGACTGTGAACCATTAGGGGGTAGCCTGCTTGCAAAAGATGACGCGCCATGGGACGCCCCATAATGCCCAACCCGATGAAACCGACCTTAGGAAGGCTCATAGCCACCAACTTCGATGCACAGCATGGAATTCCTTGTCTCGCACGGCTCCTGTGAGCAGGTACAATCTATGCGCGAGTGAAAAAATATGCCCTTTGGGTTGTGGGAATTGTATTGGTCGGCGCTGCGGTCGCGATACGGCTATTAGTTAAGCCGCACGAGGACGCTCATGAACGCTTGCATGCGGCAGAGGCGCGCGCTCAAGCCGAGATTGAAGCCCTTGGCAGCCTGCCTCCAGAACAACAGATTCAGCGGTTGAGGGATTACCTATCCCCTGATTCGCCTGTCGCAGTACGCACTGCCGCGGTGGAGCGGCTGGCGCATCTGGGAACCCCAGAGGCGCGCGCTCTATTGCGTGAGGCGCTACACGATTACGCCTCGCCTGTACGGGTGCGGGTGGCGGAGATGGCGAGCCGTTTCCCCCGTGAGGAAGCGAGTGCGTTGCTCATCGATTGTCTGCTCGATCACGATACCGTCGTGCGCCAAACGGCGATTACCGCATTGCAAGCCATGCGTGAACAACGCGCGGTCGCCACATTAATGGAACTCATGCGCGACGACTCCGATGACCAGACCCAACATATGGCGATGGGCGCACTCCGTGCGATTACAGGGCAAAATTTCCACGCTCGCTACACCGACCCGCCCGAAAAACGCGCTCAGGTGCGGCAACAGTGGCTCAAGTGGTGGGCAAAAGCAAAAACGGAATACCCTGCCCAAATGCCTCGTCCGCGCCACCCACGCCTTACCGTGCCTGCACCGAACCTGACACTGCGCACGCTGGACGGGGAGACTATCTCCCTACGCAATCCGCCCAAACCGCTGCTCCTCAACTTCTGGGGCACATGGTGTGGCGAGTGTCAGCACGAACTACCGCACTTGACCCAGTTCCACCAAAAGTATGGCAAGCAAGTCTTGGTGGTGGGAGTAGCGTTTGATGAACCTGAAGGCGTGCAGGGACTGCGTAAGTTTTGTCAAGAAAAGGGCGTCTCCTATCCGCAGGTGATGGGCGACGAGCGCATCGTGGATGTCTTCCACCTGCATGGCGTGCCCCAGACCGTGCTAATTGATACGCAGGGCAACATCCGATTCTGGTGGGTGGGTGAACGCGATTTTGGCACGCTGGAGCGGGCGTTGCAGATTCTGCCCTCCACGCCACCTGGAGAGGCTGCGGCGCGTTAGCGCACCGACAGGAATCTCCACGGGGACGCCGAAATACGAACCGATGCCTCGCAACGGACAGAACGGTCAGACAACGCAGCGCGGTGTGTGGGATTATGCCCCCGCCCCAGAAGCGCGCGACATCGTGAAGATTCGCGCGCGTTATGGGCTTTTCATTAATGGCGCGTTTGTGGAGCCGCACAGCGGACGCTATTTTGAGACCATCAATCCTGCCAGCGAGGAGACGCTTGCTGAAGTCGCGTACGCCGACGCCGAGGATATCGACCGCGCCGTGCGCGCGGCGCGACGCGCGTACGAAACCGTCTGGGGCAAGCTTTCTGGCAAGGAACGCGCCAAGTACCTGTTTCGGATTGCGCGAATCTTGCAGGAGCGTGCGCGTGAGTTTGCTGTGTTGGAGAGTTTAGACGGTGGCAAGCCGATTCGGGAGTCGCGCGATGTGGATATTCCGCTCGCGGCGGCGCACTTTTTCTACCATGCAGGTTGGGCGGACAAGTTGGAGTATGCGTTTCCAGGGCGCACGCCGCGTCCGTTGGGGGTGGCGGGGCAGATTATCCCATGGAACTTTCCTTTGCTGATGGCGGCGTGGAAAATCGCCCCTGCGCTTGCTTGTGGGAATACGGTTGTTCTCAAGCCCGCCGAGACGACCCCCCTGACCGCGTTGCTGCTGTGCGAGGTGTTTCAGCAAGCCGAGTTGCCGCCCGGCGTGGTGAACATCGTTACGGGCGATGGGCAAACAGGCGCACTATTAGTACAACACCCCGACTTGGATAAAATCGCCTTCACGGGCAGCACGGAAGTCGGCAGGCTCATCCAGCGAGCTGTCGCAGGCACGCGCAAACGCCTCACGCTGGAACTCGGCGGCAAAGCAGCCAATGTGATTTTCGAGGACGCCGCGATCGACCAAGCGATTGAAGGGATTGTAAACGGCATCTATTTCAATCAAGGGCATGTGTGTTGCGCGGGCAGTCGCTTGCTGGTGCAGGAGAGTATCGCCGAAATCGTGATTCGCAAACTGCAGCGGCGGATCCAACGGTTGCGTGTGGGCGACCCTTTGGACAAAAATACCGATGTCGGCGCGATTAACTCACTGCCCCAACTGCGCAAGATCGAAAGACTGGTACAAATTGGCATCCAAGAGGGTGCGGAACTGTACCAGTGCGACTGTGTTTTGCCCAACAGAGGCTACTGGTATCGCCCGACTATCCTGACCAAAGTCAGCACAGCGCATACCGTCGCCCGTGAGGAGATTTTCGGACCCGTGTTGAGCGTGCTAACCTTCCGCACCCCAGACGAGGCGGTGCAAATCGCCAACAACACGCGCTATGGATTGTCGGCAGGCGTGTGGACGAACAAGGGGAGCAAGTATCTGGAGTTTGCCTCGCGCGTCAAGGCGGGCGTAGTCTGGTGCAACACCTACAATAAGTTTGACCCCACCAGCCCCTTCGGGGGGTACAAAGAGAGCGGTTTCGGGCGCGAGGGCGGAGTACACGGTTTGGCAGCCTATGTGGCATTTTAGCACGCCCCAGTTGAGAAGAGTTCACCCCTTGAATTCGGCGTAGACATTGGGGTATACTTTCTCACACACGCGTCCGTAGCTCAGCGGATAGAGCGCAAGGTTGCGGACCTTGAGGTCGGGGGTTCGAGTCCCTCCGGACGCGCCATGCTTCTCCTGCCCTCGTAGCTCAGTGGATAGAGCGCCTCCGTCCTAAGGAGGGCGTCGGGGGTTCGAATCCCTCCGAGGGCGCCAAACACTCGGAGAGGTGCCGGAGTGGTTGAACGGGCCCGTCTCGAAAACGGGAATCCCCCCAAAAGGGGGATCGTGGGTTCGAATCCCACCCTCTCCGCCAGAGAGACGCTATGCGCTGGACCGATACACATTGCCACCTGAACCACCCCGAGCTGTATGCTGAGTGGAGCGCCGTGCTGTTTCGCGCGCAGCAATCGGGCTTGTACCGCCTCTTTGTTATCGGTTATGACCTTGAAAGCAGCCGGCGTGGGGTGCAGCTGGCGGAGCAATCCGATGCCTTATATGCCGCTGTTGGCATCCACCCGCACGACGCCGTCCAATGCACTCGTGAAACGCTCATGGAGTTGCGCGAACTGGCGCGTTCCCCCCGGGTGGCGGCGATTGGTGAGATCGGGCTGGATTTCTACCGTGACCTCTCGCCGCGTGAGGCGCAGTATCAAGCGTTCCACGCGCAGATGCAGCTTGCGGCGGAACTCGGATTGCCTGTGGTGATTCACTGCCGGGAAGCCTACGAAGAGCTGCTGGATGTTCTCTCGGAGTACCCTGCGGTGCGCGGGGTGTTGCACTGCTTTGCGGGCAGTGCAGAGCAGGCGCAACGGGGATTAGCGCTGGGCTATTTTCTGGGCATCGGGGGCGTCATAACTTTCAAGAGCGCCGAATCGCTCCGAGCGATTGTACGCACGATGCCGCGCGACCGCCTACTGCTGGAGACCGATGCGCCTTATCTGGCGCCGCATCCCTATCGCGGGGAGCGCAATGAGCCTGCCTATTTGCCCCTGATTGCGCAACGGGTCGCCGAGTTGTGGGGAATTGCTTTGAACGCGCTTTCGGAGCAGACGGAGGCGAATGTAAGGACACTGTTCACGCGCCTTAGCGACTAAGCCCCCTCGCTTCGCCCCTACCTCTCGCAAGGCAGGGAGCGCTGTGGCATGCGCCCCATCGGTGAGGCATGGTGCGCGGGAAGGTACAATATTCGCCGCCATGTACGAGCTGCCGAAGACCTACGATCCGCATCAGGTGGAGGAGCGGCGCTATCAGTGGTGGCTACAGCGCGGCGATTTTGAGGCGAACATCGCCGACGACGGGCGACCCCGCTACTGCATCACCATCCCGCCACCGAACATCACAGGCTCGCTCCATATGGGACATGCGCTCAACAACGCAATTCATGATGTCCTGCTACGCTGGAAGCGCATGCAGGGCTATAATGTGTTGTGTGTGCCGGGCACCGATCACGCGGGCATCGCCACGCAGAATGTGGTGGAGCGCGAGCTGCGTAAAGAGGGGCTTACCCGCTATGACTTGGGGCGCGAGAAGTTCCTGGAGCGCGTGTGGCAGTGGCGTGAACAGTACGGCAACACGATCCTCATGCAGTTTCGCAAGCTCGGCTGCTCGTATGATTGGCGCTACACCCGCTTCACCTTAGATCCCGAATATGTCGACGCCGTGCTGGAGGTGTTCGTGCGCTGGTGGCAGGATGGGCATCTGTATATCGGCGAGCGCGTGATTAACTGGTGCCCGCGCTGCCGCACGGCGATTTCTGATATCGAGTTGGAACAGGCGGACGAAGCAGGCAAGCTCTATCATATTCGCTACCCGTTTGAAGACGGCAGTGGCTTTGTAGTGGTCGCCACAACGCGCCCGGAAACGATGCTGGGCGATGTGGCGGTGGCGGTCAATCCCGCCGATGAACGCTACCAAGGACTCATCGGGAAGCATCTACAACTGCCGCTGGTGGGCAAGCGCATCCCGCTGATTGCCGATCCGTATCCCGACCCCACTTTCGGCACGGGCGCCGTCAAAGTCACCCCCGCGCACGACCCCAACGACTTCGAAGTCGGACAGCGCCACAACCTGCCCCGACCCGTGATTATGAACCTGGACGGAACGATCAACACGGATGCGCTTGAGGGGCAGGGTAACCCATACCTGCAGAAATATCACGGCAAAGACCGCTACGAAGTGCGGCAGCTCATCGTGCAGGACTTGGAGGAGGCAGGCTTTCTGGAGAAGGTAGAAGATTACTCCGTGCCGCTGGCGCGCTGTGAACGCTGCCACACGGTGATTGAACCCTTGCTGAGCGAGCAGTGGTTCTGTCGGATGCAGAGCATCGCACAACCTGCGATCGAGGTCGTGAAGCAGGGCAAGGTTCGGTTCCTGCCCGAACGCTATGAGGAGATGTACCTCCAGTGGATGGAGAACATTCGCGACTGGTGCATCTCGCGTCAGCTCTGGTGGGGTCATCAAATCCCCGCATGGTACTGTGTGGACTGCCACCCTGAGAATTTCGAGGACGAGGGGGCAGGGAATTATCGGCTTGTGAAGCGTGAAAGCCCGATTGTGCAGAAAGACGCGCCGGAAAGGTGTCCTCGCTGCGGCGGTAGTCGCCTTGTGCGCGATCCCGATGTGTTAGACACTTGGTTCTCGTCGGCGATTTGGCCCCACACCGTGCTGGGCTGGCCCCGCGAGACCGACGAGTTGCGCCTGTTCTACCCGACGGATGTGCTAATCACCGCGCAGGAGATTCTCTATCTTTGGGTTGCGCGGATGATTATGACGGGGCTGTATTTCCGCGGCGCGATTCCGTTCCGTGATGTGTATATCCACGCCACCGTGCTGAACAAAGAGGGGAAGCGGATGTCCAAATCGCTGGGCACGGGAATTGACCCGCTGGAGCTGATTGAGAAATACGGCGCGGATGCGCTGCGCTGGTCGCTGTTGCAGCAGGCAGGGATGCAGCAATCGATTCGCTTTTATGAGGATCGCGTGGTGAGCGCACGCAACTTCGCCAACAAGGTATGGAACGCGACGCGTTTTGTGCTTATGAATCTGGAGGGTGCGGATTTGCCTGCCCTGCGTGCAATGGGGGCGCAGCCTGCGGACGCGCTCGACCGCTGGATTCTCAGCCGTCTGCAGCACACGATTCAAGCCGTCCAGGACGCCCTGTCGCGCTACTGTTTCGACGACGGCGCGAATGCACTCTACGAGTTCATCTGGAGCGAGGTGTGCGACTGGTACATCGAAGCGAGTAAGCCGCGCCTGCAAGACCCCGCACGACGCACGCAAACGCAGGCGATGTTGCTCTACCTGTTTGACCAGCTCCTGCGCCTGCTTCATCCATATATGCCGCACATCACGGAAGAGCTGTGGCAAGCTATCGGCGCAACGGAGCATCAGCCTGCGCTGTGTAAGGCACGATTCCCCCAAGTGAACCCTGAGTGGATTGACCCCGCCGCCGAAGATGAGATGGCTCAAGTCTTCGAGGCGATACGCGCGATTCGCAACCTGCGTGCCGAGGTGAAAATCACCCCGGGCGCGCAAATCCCCACGGTTTGGCTGAACCCAACCGATTCGGAAAGTGCGGAACGCCTGCAGCGCCACGCGGCGATGATCGCGCATCTGGCGTGGTGCGAACGGCTCCAATTCGGGCAACCGACCGAACGCGCACTCATGAACCCCACACGCGGGGCGGAAGTGTTCCTGCCCATCGCAGGGCTGGTCGATGTGGCGCGTGAGCGGGAACGCCTGCAAAAGGAACTCGCGAAGCTGGAGGGCGAAATCAAACAGATCCAAGCGCGCCTGCGCAACCCGCAGTTTGTGGAACGCGCCAAGCCCGAAGTGGTGCAGGAGACACGCCAGCAGGAGCGCGAACTGCTGGACAAGCACGCGCGCCTTAAGGCGAGACTGGAGCAGTTGAGCGACTGAGAGCGCCTTCGCAGACGGCGTCAGCGCGCCTGCGAAGACATCGCCTCTGGGGCGATTCGCCCAGACGACTGACGGATTACCAACTCCACCGGGAGGTACTCGTGGACGGGTTCTGGGCGTTTACCTTTTGCCAAGTCGAGCAGTTTCTGCACAGCGTGTGCGCCGAGCTGCTCGAGCGGCTGGCGGAAGGTGGTCAGCGGCGGGTTGGAGAGCGCCGCGGAGGGCGGGTCGTCGAAGCCGATGAGCGACACCTCTTCGGGCACCCGTAACCCTGCCTGATACACGGTTTGCAACGCCGACAGCGCGAGGTAGTAGCCCCCAGCAAAAATCGCCGTCGGACCGTTGGGCAGGCGCAGTACAGTGCGGATTGCCTCGCGGTTCGCCTCGTCTACCTCGTCCGCGTAGGGCGTGGTAAAAGTCCATATCTGCGATTCGGGGATGCCTGCCTCTTGCAGCGCGTCGCGGAAGCCACGCCAGCGGTCGCGCGAGTTGAAGGTCTCCAGCGCGCCGAATAACCCGATAAATCGCCGATGCCCCAGATTAAGCAGATGCTCCACGCCTTGCCGCGCCGCGCCGTAGTTGTCGGTGTCTACGGTGGGCGTTTCCCACGCGTTTGAACTGGCGCCCACAATCACGACGGGAATCCCCCGACGATAGAGGTCTTCCAACAGCGCGATATGTTCTGCAGCAGGGGCAATCGCTAAGACCCCCACAAACTCCGACGAGAGGAGTTCCCGCTCAATTTGGTCGATTTGGTAGTCCAGCCACAGTGTGCGAAGCCCCAGCGGCGCGAGTGTGTTGAGAATGCTGCGCTGCACACTGCTGAAGTAGAAATCCACCGACTGGCGCGTCCCCACTCCCAAGCCCAGCGCCATCACAGTAAAGGAGCGCTGGAAGAGCGCTGGGGGTAGGTTGTCTGCGACCACTGTGCCGACTCGGCGCTTGCGCGAAAGGATTCCGTCGCGGGCTAAGGCTTGCAAGGCGCGACTGACGGTGAGGGGGCTGACGCCCAGTTGCTCCGCCAGAACCCGCTCCGGGGGTAACGCATCGCCTGGTTTCCAGTAGCCGGTGATAATCTGTCGCTCGACCCACTGGCGTACTTGCACATAGCGCGGGGTTTCCGCATTGAACCGAATCGCCATCTTTCCACCGACAACCTTATGGTTATAAGGCAGTCGCAGGATTATACCCTATGTTCATGGTTATTTTTAGTCTATATAGGGGCAAATCGGTATCGGGTATCCTATCGCGTGGAGGCACTTATGAGCAATGAGGCGTTGATTGTCGCTGCTGTGCGCACACCGATTGGCAAAGCGCCGCGCGGGAGCTTGCGCCACACCCGCCCCGACGATTTGGCGGCGTTCGCGATTCAGGCGGTTCTGGCGCGTTGCCCTGCATTGGATCCCCAAGAGATTGAGGATGTGATTTTCGGCTGCGCGACGCCCGAAGGGGAGCAGGGCATGAACATCGCTCGCGTCGCGGCGCTACGTGCGGGATTACCCCTAAGCACCCCCGGCGCGACCGTGAACCGATTCTGCGCGTCTGGGCTGGAAGCCATTGCGATTGCGGCGGAACGCATTCGCGCGGGCGACGCGGAAGTCGTCCTCGCGGGCGGTGTGGAAAGCATGAGCCGTACCCCGTTTCTGGATATCCACACGCACCCGAATCCCACGCTGTTTCAGGACGCTCCTAACACCTACCTAAATATGGGGCTGTCGGTGGAGCAACTTGCCCGTAAGTATGGCATTACGCGCGAGCAGGCGGATGCCTTCGCCTTACAGAGCCACCAAAAAGCTGTGCGCGCGCAGGACGAGGGGCTGTTCGATGCGGAGATCGCCCCTGTCCACACAGAGGTGCAGACCGTAGACGGCGGACGCCCCGTGCGGGAGCGCATCACCCTCACCAAAGACGAGGGACCGCGACGCGACACGAGTTTGGAGTCGCTGGCGAAACTGAAGCCTGCATTTCGCCCCGATGGGTTGATTACCGCGGGCAACGCCTCGCAACGCAGCGACGGCGCCGCCGCCGTGATCCTGATGAGCGAGCGCAAGGCGAACACGCTGGGCGTCAAGCCCTTGCTGCGCTTTGTCGGCTACACGACCGCGGCGCTGACGCCCGAAGACTTCGGCGTCGCGCCGGCTTATGCCATCCCCAAGCTACTCCAGCGCGTAGGCGTCGCCATCGACGCGATTGACCATATCGAGTTCAACGAGGCGTTCGCAGCGCAGGTGCTGGCGTCCAACGCGATTTACGCCATGCCGATGGAGCGGGTGAACCCGCTGGGCGGCGCGATTGCGCTGGGGCATCCGTTGGGGTGCACGGGCGCGCGACAGGTCGCTACGCTCGCGTACGCGCTGCAACGCACGGGCGGTCGCTACGGCTTGGTGACGATGTGCGCCGCGCTGGGGATGGGGGCGGCTGGGCTATTCGAGCGAACAGGCTAACCGCTGTGCAGGATGGAACCTCCGACTGTACGCCATACGCCCAATGTACCCACAGGGTAGAATTCTACCGATGGGTTCGGCAGGCAAAATTTTAGTGGGGCTTGGCGTGGTGTTGATCGTGGTAGGCTTGATGCTCATCGGTTTGGAGCGTTTGGGCGTTCGCTCGTGGCGTATGCCCGGCGACATCGCCATCCATCGCGATGGGTTCCATTTCTATTTCCCGCTGGGTACCAGTATTCTCATCAGCCTCATTCTCACTTTGTTGTTCACTTTCTGGGCGTGGCTCACGATGCGAGGACGCTGACGATGGAAGCAAGCCTATTTGATTACGAGCTCCCTGAGGAACTTATTGCGCAAGAGCCTGTGGAGCCGCGCGACCACGCGCGCCTGATGGTGTTGAATCGAGCGACGCTGACAATCGAGCATCGACGGTTCTACGAGTTGCCGGAGTATCTGAGTGCGGGGGACACGCTGGTGTTGAACAATACGCGTGTTTCGGCGTGGCGCTTGCAGGGGCACAAGCCGACGGGCGGTCAGGCGGAGGTATTTTTGTTGCATCCGCTCGCCGATGGACGCTGGCACGCGCTGGTGCGACCAGGCAGACGCCTCCCTGAGGGCAGTCGCGTGCGGGTCGGCGATGTGTTGGAGGTGGTGATTGAGGGCAGGTTGGAAGGGGGGCTGCGTCTGGTACGCCTGCTGAGCGATGAACCGCCCGAACAGGTGTTGCCGCGCCTCGGGCAGGTACCTTTGCCCCCGTACATCCATAAACAGCTCACCGACCCCGAACGCTACCAGACAGTGTATGCGCGTCAGCCCGGCTCCGCAGCCGCGCCGACCGCAGGGCTGCATTTCACGCCCGTGCTGCTGGAACGCCTGCAGGCGCAGGGGGTCAATATCGTGTATATCACCCTGCATGTGAGTTTGGATACTTTCCGACCGCTCAAAACAGGACATGTGGAGCAGCACAAGATGCACGGCGAATGGTACACCATCACGCCCGAAGCCGCCGAAGCCATCAACACCACACGCGGGCGAATTATCGCGGTGGGTACGACCAGCGTCCGCACCTTGGAGAGCGCCGCTTTAGCCAAGCGTACCGTGCGTGCAGGCTCGGCAGAGACGCATCTCTACATCACGCCTGGCTATGAGTTCAAGGCGACGGATGCCATCATCACGAACTTCCATATGCCGCGCACCACGATGTTGGTGCTGGTGAGTGCCTTTGCAGGGCGTGAATTTGTGCTGCGCGCGTATCAGGAAGCGATTCGGGAGCGGTATCGGTTCCTGAGCTTTGGGGATGCGATGTTGATCCTATAAACGGCGTGGGCGCGACCGTAAGCGACCTGATCGCGCCCTGCAAAGTTCACGCCCAGTCTTCGGTACGGATGCGTGGCGCACGGGAAAGATACTTACGCGCCTCTTCAGGCGTCATGCTGGGGTTCTTGTGGGACAGCCCGAATAGTTGGAGCATCTTATAGAAGGCGTCGGTGTTGCGGATGAGCCCGTGGAACGCCTCACGCCCTGCGCCGAGCGCGGTAATCCAAGTGTAATCGGCGGTGTGCGAGGTGCCTGTCCAGCCGTAGCCGTTGTAGTTGCTGAGGATTTGCCCTAACAAGCCTTGCAGGCTGCGGTGCTGACGGTTCCAGATGGGGGGGAGATTGCCTTTCAGCGCGCCTGCGAGCGCGTTCGCCTCCTCGCCGTTAATCTCGATACCGAGCTGCTCTTTGAGGAGGGTGCGTACTTCGTCTGCGCTGTCGGCGCTGCGTAGCTTGTTGGGGAGCTCTTCGAAGGAGCATTTCGCATATTGCAGCTGCGCCATCGCTTTGTTCGATGCCTCATACTCGCTGCCCATACCGTTCAGCCCTGGATTCGAGTTGCCGTGGTCGCTGGTAATAATCATCAGCGTGTCGTCGCGCTTGGAGACAAACTCGAACACCACCTCCACGGCGTCATCGAAGGCGAGTTGATCCCACATGATGCCCGCTGCGTCGTTCGCGTGTGCAGCGTGATCGACGCGCCCGCCCTCTACTTGCAATAGGAATCCGTTCGGGGCGTTGCCGAGTATCTCTAAAGCTTTGCGTGTCATTTCGGCAAGCGTGGGCACGGTACGGCGGAGTGTGTCGGAGTGGATGTGGTCTATGGTGTAGGGCAGATGCGAGTCGGAGAACAGCCCCAGCACCTTTTCGGGACGGGCGTTGCCAAGAACCTGTTCGCGCGTGTTCCAGTAGGTGTAGCCCGCGTCTTGATAGGTTTTGATGAGGTCTTTACCGTCGCGGCGGCGGTTCGGGGCATAGTGGCGCAGTCCGCCGCCCATCAGCACATCGACCACATTTAGATACTGTGGAGCGATGTCGTCTTCGTCGTCGCGTCGGGGTTGCACGGCGGCGAATCCGGCAGGCGTCGCGTGCGTGATGCGCGTGGTGGTTACTAAGCCGACTTTTTTACCTGCCTGCTTTACAATCTGGGCAATCGGGGTCAGGCGTGTGCCGTCGGGCAAGACATTGATTTGCCCGTTGAAAATCCGGCTGCCGCTGCCCCATGAGCTGGATGCCGACGCGGAATCGGTCACCAGCGAGTTGAGCGCCGCCATATCGAAAAAGCCGAGCGTTGCGTCGGGACTTTGGAGCAGCTGATGCCAGAACGAGCCTTTCCCGCGCACCAACTTGCCGAACTCGTCCGCCAGCGACGGCACGCCTGCGCTCATGCCGTCGGAGACCATAAAAATAATATTTTTCACGCGTCCTTCAGTGGCACGTCGCTGCTGCGCGGGGGCGAGTTTCGTCAGCGCCAGCCCCGCCGCACCTGCAAAGCCCAACCTCAAAATCTCCCTGCGTGTATAGCGGTCGTCCATTGTTCTCCTTCCGTATAAAGATACCCGGCGATGTTTTAAGAGGCGGTTAAGCGAACCCCCAGAGGATGGCGATGCCCGTCGCTGTCAGTGTGCTGAGGAGGTTTACGGCGTTGTTGTCTATCCATGGGATGCCGCGTATGGGGTGCGCGGTCGCGTTGCAGCAGCGGCGCCGTTCGATAGCGGCTCCACATGTGTGGCATCGGAATCGTGCTTGAATGGTCGCCCCCAGCAAGCTATCGAGAAACATCCCCAACACGCCCATCCCGCCAGCCATCCAAACTGTTGCGCTGTAGCCAATGAGCGGTGTACAAAGCGACGCGGTAATCCATGCGCCGAGGCTACCCCCCACTGTTCCTATCGCACTCACGGCGCCCGACTCGCCCGGGGTAACGCGCTTGCCCGTAGTGATGAGCCATGCCGTTCCGCTAAAGCGCATGCCGAATTCGGTTGCCCATGTGTCGGCAGTCGCTGTGGCAAGTCCGGCGGCGTAGCCGAACCAGAACGCTTCCGATCGATCAGGGTAAAGCAGAACGCCCACGCAGCACAGCGCAGGCGCCAAGCCGTTTGCCAGCACTTGGAACGCGGTGCGTCGCTCGGTCTTATGCGGGCGCCCGAAGATGCGCGGCAAGAGGCTCCCGCTGAGAAAAAAAGCGACCATCGGGATACTCGCCCACACACCCCCGACGCCGAACACGACTGTCCCGATCAACGCTGCCGTCAGCGCACCGCCTGGTGTCAAAAGGTGCGCCCGGTGGGCGCCGACCGCAATCATTCCCGCCAAACTTGCCCCCATCAGCCAGTTCATTTGCTCACTCGTCCTGATACACAGCGGTTATTCAGCAGGTAGAACCGCCAAAGTCGTTCCGCGGCGTGCGTGATGCCGATGCGTGGCGAGACGCCGACCTGACTATCGGGCACGGGCTCGCCTTCCCAAATCTGCACGCGCCCAGTAATCAGGGACTCGCCGTTAAACGCGCGGGTGATGCCCAACGCACGACACAGATTGCCCGGTCCTCGGCAGAGCTGCGTCCAGTGCACCTGTCCGCGTCGGAGGAACATTGGCTCCAGCCCGATCGCTGGCTCAAGGGCGCGTATCAGTACCGCTTCACCGACGCCTTCGGGTTGGCACACCGCGTTGAAGCACTCATGCACGCCGTAGATGAGGTACACATAGGCGGTACCGGGCGGACCGAACATCGCGGCGTTGCGCTCCGTCTTGCCGCGATAGCTGTGGCTGGCGGGGTCATGTTGCGTGTACGCCTCTGTTTCCACAATCCGCCCCCCGACCCAGTCGCCTTCGTGCTGAACGACCAGCCAGCACCCCAGCAGCGCACGCGCGACTTCGACCGTCGGTTTTAGATAGAACGATTCGGGCAACGCTATCCCCATACCGCCGCCGATTATACCGCCGAAATGGGTTATAATTCCGCCTATGATACGGGTTGCTGGCTTCCTTGCGTTGCTGATTGCGCTGTGGAGTTTCTCCAGCGGACAGCAAGTTCACTACGACGGCTATCAGGTCTGGCGATTGACCTTAGAGAAACCCGCGCAGCTGGAGGAGATCCAGTCGCTGGTGCGCGACATCTGGATGGTGCGCGGCAAGACCGTCGATGTGTGCCTCTCTCCTGAGGAGCAATGGGCGTTGCGTAAGGCAGGCTACACGGGCGAGGTGCTTATCAAGGATGTCGGCGCGCTGATTCGCCAGCAGCAGACCGATTTCACCCCGCAGGATGGCAACCTCTTCACGCGCTACCTCACGCTGGACGAGATTTACGCCGCGATGCGCCAGCTTGCCGACCAGAACCCACGCTTAGTACAGATGTTCGAAATCGGCAGGTCGATCGAGAACCGCCCCATCTATGCGCTGCGGCTTACGAAAGACCCACGCCGTGCCCGCGTGTATCGCGATCGTCCGCAGGTGGTCCTCAACGCGATGCAACATGCCCGCGAATGGATTACACCCCCGACGCTTCTTTACCTCGCTCAGCGACTGATTTCCGAGTATCAGACCGATATGCGCGTGCGCGAGTATCTCGATCGTTTGGAAATTTACCTCGTGCCCGTGGTGAATCCGGACGGTTATGTGTACACGCATACGACGCAACGGCTCTGGCGCAAGAATCGTCGCTATAACGGGCGCAATGCGTGGGGGCAGCCGATTTATGGCGTCGACTTAAACCGTAACTGGAGCTACGGTTGGGGAGGCGCAGGTTCCAGCGGCAACCCTTCCAGCGACACTTATCGGGGGACGGCTCCGTTCTCCGAGCCAGAGACCTATTATCTGAGTCGCTGGATGCTGAGCTTACCGTTGTTGCGGGCGCATGTGGATGTGCATAGCTACTCGCAGCTCATCCTCTGGCCTTGGGGCTTTACCGCTGATCTGCCCCCCTTCAATGCCGTGTTCGAGCGCGTCGGATTGGCAATGCAGGCGGCGATCTTCAGCGTGCATGGTCAGAACTATGCAGCGGGTCCCATCGCCACGACAATTTACCTCGCCAGCGGCGGCATGACGGACTGGGTTTTCGGCGTGCGTGGGGCTTTATCGTTCACCTATGAGCTTCGCGACACGGGGCAGTATGGCTTTCTGTTGCCGCCGGAGCAGATACTGCCCACTTGCGAGGAGGTGTACCCGGCGTTTTTGGAACTGTTTCGCTGGACGCTCCGGCGCGACTGGCGTGAGGAGTGAAGGGGTTTACGGCACGGCTTGCACTGACTCGAGATACTGCTGAACGACGGTGCGCGCGTCGCCATCGGCGCGGAGTATCCCCTTGTCGAGCCATAGGACGCGCTGCGCCACATGCTGAATCGCCTCCATGTCGTGCGACACAAACAGAATCGTGCGCCCTTCACGCTGGAACTGCCGAATTTTATCGTAGCATTTCTGTTGGAATCGCGCGTCGCCGACCGCCAACACTTCGTCCACAAGCAGGATATCGGCATCGACATGGGCTGCGACGGCGAAGCCCAACCGCATCAGCATTCCCGACGAGTAGGTGCGTATCGGCGCGTCGATGTAGCCCTCCAGCTCGGCGAACTGCACGATGGCATCGATGCGCTCGGCGACCTGTTTGCGCGTCAGTCCCAGAATCACGCCGTTGAAGTAGATGTTCTCCAGCCCAGTGAGGTCGGGATGGAACCCCGCGCCGAGTTCGAGCAGGGGTGCGACGCGCCCGTTAATCTCGATAATGCCTGAAGTGGGACGATAGACCCGTGCGATGATCCCCAGCAGCGTACTTTTCCCCGAGCCGTTTTGCCCGATAATGCCGACCGTTTCGCCGCGGTGGATGGTGAAGCTCACTTGCCGTAGTGCGACGAGATGCTCCACACGCTTGGGCAGGAACGATAGGAACAACCCCTTGAGCGAAGCGTAAGCGTGGTGAGCGAGCTTGAACTCTTTGGTGAGGTTTTCGGCGCGGATGGCGACGGGGGCGTGTGCGGTCGCCTCCGCGCGTGCTTCAGAAGTCGCCTCCACGACCGCCTCCTCCGCGCCCTCCGGGCGTGCCGTGTTGCTGCGGTTGTGGGCGCGCGGGAGCGCGGCGCAGGCTATTGTCGATGTAAATCGCCCAGCTGTAGCGTACTGTGTTCCCTGCCCAGTCGGAGGCGATAATGGTCATGATATGGCGTCCGTCGGGCAGGGGCTTCGCAGCCGTACCCGCGCGCAGTCGCACAGTGAGCTCGCCCAGCGATGGCTCATACTCGACAGGGAGCGGTTCGTCGTTGAGCAGCCACTGAACCGTCGCGGGGTTGACGCCGCTGCCGTCGTCGCGAATACGCGCCGTGAAGTCCAACGGCAGCTGACCCGACATCATTTCGCCCAGCGCAGGCGTGGTGCGTATCACTTGAGGCGCAATTTGATCGACCCAACCAAAGCCGAACATCGTCAGGTTGCCGTCGCCGGTGGCAACGACGAAGCCGTTCGGAGTAAATACCGGTTTGCCCGTCAACCCCAAATAGGCGACGCGGCGATTATTCGCGTCCACCGTGCCCTCAGGGGGGCGCAAGGTGTAGAGCCACTCCAGCTTGCCCTCGGGCAGCGAGTAGCACAGCAGCGTGCCGCGTCGTGTGGCGAGCCAGAGCTTGCCACGATGGATTTCGGGCGCGTTCAGCGGCTCATAGCGCACCTCAATCGGCTCGCGGTCGCCTGCAATAATCTTGCCCGTGTGGTCGAACACATAGAGGCGGTTCTCGCGCGTCAGCACGGCGATGTAGTCATCATTAGCTGCGGGAGCGAGGCGGAACTCGGTGTTGAAGCGGCGCGTCCAGCGTACCGCGCCGCTGTTTGGGTTGAGCGCAATCAGAACATCGTTGGAGGTCACATACAGGCTCTCGTTCGCATACACGGGTTGCGCATCATAGTTCGGTGCAGGGAGACGGAACAGCCAGCGTCGGCGCCCCCCTGCCGTGTTCACCGCGTGGACAAAGCCGCTATTGGTACCGAAAAAGAGTGTATCGCCCTGCTTGACGAGTTTGCCTGCGATGTAGTCGTCGGCGCGATAGGGTTCCCGCCAGAGCGGTTCGCCGTTTCGAGCATTCAGCGCATACACCTCGCCGCGTCCTGTGCCGATATACAGCACCCCGTCTTCCAGCACGGGGCGGGCGGTCGGCGCGCTCTCCGCCGTGAACGCCCAGCGTAGCGCGCCCGTCTCCACATCCAGTGCCAACACATTGCCGTTGCTTGCACCAATATAGACCAACCCTTCACCTTCAACAGGCTGACCGATAATCGTGGTGTTGAGGGGGACGTCGGCGGGATATTGCCATTTGAGGACGCCGTCTTCTATGTTGACCGCGTAGAGGCGGTTCAGGCAGGGGTAGTAAATCGTCTGTTTGCCGACGCCGGGCAGCGCGGGGTTGTTGGGCGCAGCGTTTCCGAAGAAACGCCACATTGCCGCAGGCGTCTGCGCCCATACCGCCGCCGCGATGAGACCGAACAACAACGCCCAAATCGTTTTTCGCATACCAACCTCCATGTTCGTTAGACGCGCGGGTTTCCCTGCTGAAGTATACCCGTTGTGGGGGCTTGGGGGGCATCGCGACATCCTGCACGGCGCAGTAGGTATCCTATTAGGTTATGAGGCGATGGATTGGGCTGCTGGCGTTGGGCTTGCTGTGGCTCTGTGCGTGGGCGCAAGAGGCGCCGCGCATTCTCCCAGGCGATTCCCTGCGGATTACCGTTGAGGGCGACGAGTCGCTCTCGCGGGTGTATGTGGTGGACGCTTCGGGGGCGTTTCGGATGCCGCTCATCGGGTTGGTGCAGGCGGCGGGGCGCACTCCTGACGAACTCGCCGGCGAAATCGCCCGACGCCTGCGCGAGGGCAACTTCTATCGCGACCCGAAAGTGGTCGTAGAAATCGCTCAGCGTGCGGAAGCGAAAGTGACGGTGCAAGGCGCTGTTCGGCGCGGCGGCGATTTCGCCCTCCAAGCGGGTTGGCGGCTCAGCGACGCGCTCCAAGCCGCACAGCCCACCGACACAGCGGACCTAAGCGCGGTGCGACTGGAACGCCTGAGTGGGGAACGCTTGGTCATCAACTTCCTCAAGTTCACTCAGGAGGCGGACGCGGGGGCGAACCCGATTTTGCAGCCCGGTGACCGTATCTTCGTACCGCTGCGTGCAGGGGGCAGAAGCGTCCTGGTGTTGGGCGCAGTGCGTTCGCCCGGCGCGTTTGAGTATGAGGAGGCGAAAACGCTGCTTCAGGCGTTGGGCAAAGCAGGAGGTACCCTGCCAGAAGCCGACCCAACCCGAATCCAAATCCGACGCGTCAACCGCGCGGAACCAATCTCTGTTAATCTCAACACGCTTCAGGGCGATATAGAGCTGCAAATGGGCGACCAGATTACGGTGCCATTCCGTTCCGTGCGGCAGTTTATCGTGGTGCGAGGGGGTGTGAACCGCCCAGGGATTGTCAACTACGCCGAAAACATGACGCTTACGCAGGCGATGGAGGCGGCAGGCGGACCGAAAGCGAACGCGATTTTGGAGCGGGTGGTCATCCTGCGCCCTACCGACCGCGGGAAACAACAACGCATCGTGGTCAACCTGTTGGAGGTGGCGCGCGGCACGCGCCCCGATGAGAAACTCCTGCCCGGCGACACGGTGGAAGTGCCTGAACCGAGCCAACGACGCGTCTCCGCCGAGGAGCCATTACGCCTTATCTGGCTGATTCTGAGCATTATCTATCTGGTGACGCGGCGGTAGCGGTCTTTTCGAAGAACATCACATATTCGTGCCCGAACAGGTAAAAGTTGCCTTTGAGGGCGCGATACCGCCACAGGCTCCGCTGGTTCCGTTTGCCGCGCGTCTCGTGAAAGTCTTTGACGCAGATACTCTTGAGGCGAAAGCCGCATCGGCGTAGAACCTCCATCGTGTAGAAGCCCAGCGGAATCCACTCGCCCTTGGTGTATTTGTCGCCGATGACCAGTGTGAGGAACCGTCCGGTCATCAGCAGGGGCGCGAAACAGGCAACCGCCTGCTCGAACTGCGCCAGAAACGCCTCCAAATTGGGCGCGTTAGAGAGGTCGCGTGGGTCGTCGCTGAAGGAAATGATGTCGTGGTACGGGGGGTGCAGAATCAGCAAGTGCGCCTGTTCGAAGCCCCATGCTTGGAGTTGGCAGCGCACGCGCGCGGCGGTGTCGGGGTGGGTGCTGTCGCCTTGGAGGATTACGGTGTGCACATGGTGCGGGTTCGGCTGGGATTCGACACGCTCGCGCGAATTTGCTGCGACGGCGGGGTTCAACTCGACGCCGATGGCGTGCCTACCGAGCCGCCGCGCCTCGATGAGAGTCGTGCCCAGTCCCGCAAACGGGTCTAACACGCACTCGCCCTGCCGTGTGAACCTGCGCATGGCTTGATAGGGGATTTGCGGCGCGAAGTTGCCCCAGTAGTCGGGCGCATGGGCGCCGTGATTATCGCGCTTGCCCAGCAGCCACAGGCTCTCGGTGAGCACATCATCGTACTCTCGCCAGCGCGCCAGATCCAGGTCGTTAATCGGTTCCCGAGTCGCCATCAGGAAGCGAGTATACCTGTGCAGGTACAATTAGGATGATGCACATAACCAGAGAGCAACGGCTGGGCGCAACATCGCAGGTGATAAGGAGCCTACCCTCCCTACTAATTGAAATAGCTCTTCAAGAAGATCTCGGCGCGGGCGATTGGACAACCGATAGCCTGATACCGCCTGAGCATACGACCCAGTGCGCGATTATTGCGCAGGCGGAAGGGGTGCTGTGCGGCGTGGCGGTGGCGCAGCAGGTCTTTTGGCATCTGGACCCCGAAATCCGTTTCACGGACTGTCTGTCCGACGGCGCGCCGCTTGTTTCAGGGACTGTGGTGATGCGCCTTGAAGGCAACACCCGCGCGATTCTCAAAGGGGAACGCACCGCGCTGAACTTCCTACAACACCTGTCGGGGATTGCCACGCTCACCAAGCAGTTCGTGGACGCCGTTGCGGGCACAGGGGCGCAGATTGTCGACACACGCAAAACAACGCCCGGACTGCGCCTGCTGGAAAAGTACGCTGTGCGCGTTGGGGGCGGGCGCAACCACCGTGTCGGACTGTACGACGGTATCCTCATCAAAGACAACCACCTGACCGCACTCAACGGCGATATTCGGGAGGCGGTGCGCCGCGCACGCCAAAACGCCCACCACCTGCTGGCGATTGAAGTGGAGTGTACGACGCTGACGCAGGTGGAACAAGCCATTGAAGCCGGCGCAGATGGCGTTTTGCTGGACAATATGCCAATAGCGATGCTGCGCGATGCGGTGCGCCGCGCGAAGGGGCGCGTGCGCTTTATCGAAGCGTCGGGCGGGGTGAACTTGCAGACCGTGCGTGCGATTGCCGAAACAGGCGTGGACTATATCTCCGTCGGCGCGATCACCCACTCCGCGCCAATCCTACCGATGCATCTGGAGTTCTGATATGCGCTGGCGCGAACTGTATGCGGAGTGGCAAGAGGCGGTCGACGAACTCATCACCTTCAACGGCACGACGCTTGTGCTGGGCGCGACCGATGTCGGCAAGTCCACTTTCTGCTCGCTCCTGCTAAAACTGCAGCAGCAAGCGGGGCGGAGCGTGGGCTTTGTGGACTTAGATGTAGGGCAGACGACCATCGGGCCGCCTGCGGCATTGAGTGGGGTGTTGATTAACAAACCCTACGAGTTGCTTAGCGAACTGACGCCGAACAGCATGGCGTTTCTGGGCGATGTGTCGCCGGTGCGGCATGTGTCGCTGGCGTTGGCAGGTGCGCGGCGCGTGCTGGATGATATAGTCCCGTTGCAGCCCGACAGTATCGTGATCGATACCGATGGCTACATCAGCGGCTGGCACGGTCGGGCGTATAAGCTGATGTTGATTGACCTTTTGCGCCCGCAGGCGGTGGTTGCTCTCCAGCGTGGGGGGGAACTGGAACCGATTGTGGACGCGCTGCGTCAGCGCGCCGACTGGAAGCTCTATGAGTTGCGCGTGCCGAAGAGTATTTTGCGCAAGTCGCCTGTGCATCGAGCGCACTATCGCCGTGCTGCCTTCGCGCGCTATTTTGAGAAGGCGACCGCACATACACTCTCTCTCGATCAGTTCCGCTTCATTGGCAGGCGACTGGGTGCTGGGCAGCCCCTTTCGGAAGCACGGAAACGCTTTCTCGCCGACCAGATACGCGCCGAACTGCTCCACGCAGAAATGGTGGGCGATTCGCTCCACCTGATTGTACGCCAACCGCTTAGCGACGCGCAGATTGAGATGCTGATGACCCTCGCGAATGTGAATAAACTGGTAATGTTGCCCCAGTCAGCGTATCACAACCTGCTGGTGGGGCTGATTGACTACACGGGGCGTTGCTATGGCTTGGGGCTGATCGAATCGCTGGACTACAAAGCGCGCACGATGACGGTGCTGACACCGGTGCGTTCGGTGCAGCCTGTACGCTGGATGCAGTTGGGCTACTTGCGCATCCTGCCCGACGGCACGGAACTGGGCGAGCCGTTGCGGGAAGGGTGAGCGTTCAACGCAACGCCACGAGGGTCGCGGCGAAGATGTGTTCGTGTTGCTGAATTGCGCGCAAGGTCGCCTCTGGAGGTGCGCTGTCTAATTGGATTCGCGCCACGGCGGCTTCTGCGCCTGCGAAAATGATGTTCTCCGTCTCCTGAACATTGATGTTCGCTTCGCGCAGACAGTCGAACACATGCGCCAGCACGCCCACCCGATCCAGATGACGCACCACCAACAAGTACTTTGCAGGCGAACGGTCGGCGAGGTTCACTACATTCGGCACGCGCCCCGTTTGCATATAGGTCTGCACGATATGCACCACTTCGGCGGCGATGGCTTCCTGCGCCTGTTGTGTGGATGCGCCGATATGATGCGTGCCGTAGACCAGCGGGAGTTCCACCAGCGGATTGCGGAACTCGCCTTCGCCTGCGCTCGGTTCCCCTTCAAACACATCGAGCCCCGCGCGAATGCCCTTTTCGCGGATTGCCCATGCCAGTGCGTCCTCGTCGACGACTTCCGAGCGCGCCGTGTTGATAAAGTACGCTCCTGGGCGAATCGCCTCGAAAAACGCGCGGTTGCATAGGTATTTCGTATCGGGAGTAAGGGCGACATGCACGCTGACGATGTCCGCTTCACTGGCGACATCGAGGGGTGTGGCGCGATAGCCGACTCCGAGTTGCTCGGCGCGTTCGGGCGTAAGGGAGCGGCTCCACGCAATCACGCGCAGTCCAAATGCATGGGCGCGCGTGATCATTTCGCGCCCGATGTTGCCCACGCCGATAAGCCCGAGCGTGCACCCGAACACCCCACGCGCTTCGCTGAATTCTTTTTTATTCCATTTGCCTGCCCGCAACTGCGCCACATTATCGGGAATGCGCCGATCCAGTGACAGAATCAGTCCGAACGCCAACTCCGCCACCGCAATCGCGTTTTTGCCGGGGCAGTTCGCGACATAGATTCCGCGCCTGGATGCCGTGTCCACATCGATGGTGTTCACGCCGGCGCCGGCGCGAATCACGAGGCTCAAATCGCCTGCTTCGAGCATCGGCGCGGCGACTTTGGTCGAACGCACCACCAGCACATCAGGATTATGCGTGCGAATCGCCTCGACGAGGGCATCCTCCTTGAGGCTGGGGTCATAAATCACCGTGCAACCCAACGATTTCAGTCCCTCCAAGCCGCTCTGCTCGAACTTGTCCGCTACCAGAATCCTCATCGATGACCTCCAAAGAGGGATTCGCGATGGGGGCGCAATCTCCTGTTGGGGTATTATAATATATGGCTATTGGAGAATCTCTTTCGGAGGAATGCGTTTATGCGATTGGTCGAACGGCTAAAGGGCAAAATTCACATGGCGCGAGTCACTGAGTCCCGACTGGACTACATCGGCAGCATCGCCATCGATGAGGCGTTGATGGAGGCGATCGACTTAGAGCCGGGCGAGTTAGTCCATGTGTGGGTGATGGATAATGGCGAGCGATTCCAGACCTATGTGATTCCCGCGCCGCCCGGTTCCGGCGAGATAGCAATTTATGGCTCGGCGGCGTACAAGGCGCAGAAGGGGCATCGCGTGATTATCGCCAGCTTCGTCCTCACTGACGAGTGGGTCGAACCCAAAATGGTGCTGGTGAACGAAAAGAACCAAATCGTGCAACACCTGCCCTTCAAAGTGCAAGCAGTGCCCGTCGAACTCTCATGAGGTATACTTATGGCGATGGCAAAGCCCTCCTCCTTGCGAGCGATTCTGTTTGATATTGACGGCACGCTCATCGACACGGTCGATCTGATTGTCAAGGCATTAGACTACACTTATCAGAAGCATTTGGGTGTTGCACTCCCACGCGAGGAGCTTCGGCGCCTGATCGGGTTGCCGCTCAAGATGCAAATGCGCTATCTGGACGACCGTGTGTCAGGCGATGCGCCCCATGACCTGATGGAAGCGGATGAGATGGCTTACTACAAGGCGCATCGCGACCAAGAGCGTGTGGTCCCCGAAGCGGTGCAGGCTGTGCAGACCGCGTATCGAAAGGGCTACGCAATCGCGCTGGTGACTTCCAAGAACCGCCAGGAGTTGCAGATCACGCTGCCGAAGCTTGCGGTGGATGCCTATGTCGATACGATAGTGACCGCGGACGACACCGAGCACCACAAGCCCGCGCCTGACCCTGTGTTGAAAGCGCTGGAGCGATTGCAGGTTGCGCCCGAGCAGGCGATTTATATCGGCGACACGGTGTTCGACCTCAGTTGTGGGCGCGCGGCAGGCGTACTCGTGGGCGCTGTTGCATGGGGAGCGCACTTGCCTGAAGACCTGCAAGCCGCGCAACCCGACTACTATTTCGAAACGCCCGTAGACCTACGCAACTGGATTGAGCAGTTGCCAGTGATCGAAAACCATGCCAAGGCGAAAGAAGACGATTTCCGAAACGGAGACCGCGCCGCTCGAGTCGGCGCAGGCGCAGGAGGCGACACCGGCTGAGGCAACACCTTCCATGCCCACTCGACGGCGACGGCGCACAGTAAGCCAAGCTGCGCCGGAACCGACGGTTGCGTCCGCGTCTCCTCCAACCGAAGCGGCTCCTGAGGCGCCGGTGCTGGAACCAGAGGCGCAACCCACACAACGCAGGCGACGCAAGGCAGCCGCACCCACAGCGCCTGCGCCAGCGGACGAGGCTCAACCTGCACCGGCGTCGTTGGAAGCGACCGCTGAGACGCCTGTGCCAGAGCCAGAGCCGAAAACCACCAAACGCAGGCGACGCAAGGCAGCCGCACCCACAGCGCCTGCGCCAGCGGACGAGGCTCAACCTGCACCGGCGTCGTTGGAAG
>NKPV01000313.1 GCA_002254605.1 Armatimonadetes bacterium JP3_11 | reverse complement strand
TAAATCGCGTTCCGCCGCCTCAAACAGCTGCGCCGCATACAGATTGCCCAAGCTATAGGTCGGGAAGTAGCCGATCATCCCACCAGACCAGTGAACATCTTGCAGGACGCCTTCGGCATCGTTAGGCGGTTCAAACCCCATATAGGCTTTGAACTTCTCGTTCCACGCACTGGGCAGGTCTGCTACTTGCAACTCATTGCGTAGCAGCGCCAGTTCCAGTTCGAAGCGCAGCATGATATGCAGGTTGTAGGTTACTTCATCGGCTTCCACGCGAATGGTGGAGGGTTGTACCGCATTAATAGCAAACACGAAATCGTCCAGCGAGACATCTTTGAGCGCATCGAAGTGCTGCTGCGCCATCGGATAGAAGTACTCCCAGAAGGCGGGGCTGCGTCCCACGAAG
>NKPV01000049.1 GCA_002254605.1 Armatimonadetes bacterium JP3_11 | reverse complement strand
TATGACCCGGCAGTGGGCAGATTTTTGCAGAAGGATCCGTGGCTGGGTTCGCTCTATGCACCGCTTACGCTGAATGGGTATGGGTATTGTGTGAATGATCCGATACAGTGGATAGACCCTGACGGCGAACGGGGGAGATGGTGGGAAATCACATTATATATTCTTTTGCGACTAGCAGATTTAAGTGGAAGTGCTGACGAAGGTATACTACAAGGCGATGGTCAAGAGCGACGTCCCCAACGCCCACCAGTGGTGCGTGTAGTACCTTCAAGTTGTTCTGAGCCACCCAAGCCTCCCGGAGTAGGAGGAGGAAGCGGCAGTGGTTCTGGGAGCGGAGGGTCAGGAGGAGATAGCGGCGGCGGAAGAGGAGCTGGAGGGCGCGGAGTTGGCGGACGATCACCTGGGAGCGGTGGTGCAATCGGAGCATTCGGTACTATTGTCACGGGAGCATCTGTCGCAGGGCAAGGGATTACCGAAGTGATAAAGTATCGAAAGCGCGTTGAAGCATATCTGGATACTGAGGGTGATTGGTGGTAAAATTTGTTCGCTTGAGTTGTCCTTCGGAACTGAAGGGCAACTCATTTTTAAGATGAGCGCGTCGGAGGGCGGATGAGCAATGCAAGAATGGGAAAAGGCTGTTCAACTGTTTGACAGTGGAGACTATACTGCTTGTATAAGTACTCTACTGGGTGAGTCCTGCATGAACAATCCGCAATCCATTGAAGTGCTTGCGATGCTACTCCACTGCTATATCGAGCTTGACAGATTGAATGATGCCCATACGACAGCTTTACAATTGTTGAATTTCTTACCTACCAATACAGAAGTAGCTTCTTCTCTCGTGTTGGATAGTATAGTAAACTTAGAATGTAAACTGCTTCAGAAAGTTGCCCCCTACATTAAAAATGAGACAATTTGCGATATACTAATTGATGCTGCCAAATCCCAGCTGGCGTCTACTTTTCCTATGTCCTACTCCCTTGTGCTTTGCTTATTGAGGTCGCTTCAGGGGCGTGCAAACGAATGTATGCGTGCTGTTCGTGCTATGAAGGACAGAGAAAATTATGTTCAAGCATACGAGATAGCAAAAGATGTCCTCTTAGAGACGCCAAATAGTTTTCCTTTTTACTGGATTGGTCTCGTTTGCTCGTATCACGCTGGCGCACAGGAAGATTATGCTCGTTTGCTGAGGCGAGCCACTGAGCTTTATCCCCGTTACTGGCGGCTTTACTTTTATTATGCACTCCATTCGTATCAAGAGCAAAGGTTTGATCGAGCGTTAGACGCTTACAAATACGCCATAGAACTCAATCCGCATTCTGGGGAAATTTGGACAAGATATGGAGACGGTCTGGCTAAATCTGGAAGGCAGCGTGAAGCCCTCAAAGCGTACAAGAAGGCGCTGGAGCTCTATCGTGCGCTTCAAACCCCTGTTAGATACAGCGCGATTTTGTATTTGGCAGGGAAATTTGTTCGTTCACAGTCGTCTCGCTACAGACTACCGCGCTTTCTACCCACATTATGGTACAGTTTTATATCGTTTCCCACCTTAGTTAGAGAAGCTATAGCAACATGGAGTTTTGTGAGGGAGGTAGAGACAATGTGCAAAGTGCAAGTTCAATTACAGCGAAGGTAATAAACCAAGATAGTAAGAGGCTGCTTCTTAGTTTGCACCGAGAGACCACATCCCTCGCGAATATTCGAAACTCGTGGGTGTGAGGATGCATGGATTGTTGAGAACGGACGGTCTCTGCCCCGATGAATTGGGGGCATGACTATCGCTACGACATTCTGTTTGATGACCACGGCAGATTACTTTGCGAACGGCATCGCCCCAAAACGGGTATCCTGATTAACACTATGCAAACGCCTGCCAACCCAAATCGGCTCAGTCGCATCACGCGCGACCCCGAGATCTGCCACGGGAAGCCCGTCATCCGTGGACTGCGCTACCCCGTGCAAACCATTCTCGAACTGCTTGCTTCTGGTATGACGCCTGAACAAATCTTGGCAGATTACCCCGACTTGGAATACGAAGACATCCTTGCCTGTCTGGACTACGCTGCCTCTTTGATTCAGGTCAAAGCGGTTCAATCGCTGGTCTGATGCGTTTTCTTGTGGATGCTCAGCTCCCTCGCCGATTAGCGCGCTGGATCCAGCAACAGGGCTGCGAAGCGACCCATACGCTGGATTTACCGCGCGCCAATCGTACATCAGATACGGAGCTGAAACAGCTCTCTCTACAGCAGCAGATAGTGGTGATCACCAAAGATTCCGATTTTGCGGACAACCTCCTTTTGCATCAAAACCTGTATAAACTGGTGTTGATTTGTACGGGCAATATCTCGAATGACGCACTGATGGGATTGTTTCAACGGAATTGGGAAACCTTGCTGCAGTTACTCCGAGAATATACTTTTATTGAGCTGGGTAGCGCAGCGATTCTTGTTCGCTGGTGAGATTTGGTCAAGGCAGGAATCGGCGCTTCGTCGGCGAATGTGCCAACAACCGACGCTTTCGGCGACTTGGTGTCTGGGATGCGACAGGTATACGACTGGAACGGCGCGTGGCTGTATCGGAACGAGATTGTCCATCCAGAGGCCTCTGCTAAAGGTAGAAGTTTCGATTCTGAGTAATCCAAAACGCAACCCTATGACGCTCTCCGGTTTGTCTTTGTTGTGGCTGCATCGGTGGAGGCGGTTTAGATACGGTTTCGAACTCTCTCAGGGGGTTGTTTGCTCTTACTCTGTGTCGAAAATTCCGCAGGAGAACCACGCACTTTGGCGAATTTTGAGGTCGCTATGCAGTTTCCGCAAGGTTTTCTCTGGGGCGCGGCGACGGCGGCGTATCAGATTGAAGGCTCACCCTTAGCCGATGGCGCAGGCGCGTCCATTTGGCACCGATTCAGCCATACGCCGGGAACGATTCTCAACGGCGACACAGGCGATGTGGCGTGCGACCACTATCGCCGCTGGCAGGAAGATATCGAGTGGATGAAACGATTGGGCTTGAACGCCTATCGCTTTTCGGTGGCTTGGGGGCGTGTGCTGCCGACGGGACGGGGTGCGGTCAATCACAAGGGTCTGGATTTCTATAAACGCCTCGTGGACGGCTTGCTGCAGGCGGGGATTACGCCGATGATTACCCTCTATCACTGGGACTTGCCCGCGGAACTGCAGGATTGTGGCGGTTGGGCAAACCGCGACTGCGCCAAGTGGTTCGCGGACTATGCGTGCTTTATGTTTCGCGAACTCGGCGACCGAGTCCCGCTCTGGGCGACGCTGAACGAGCCGTGGGTGGTCATGGCACTGGGCTATCTTTGGGGTCAACATGCGCCTGGTATGCGCGACATCGGCGCTGCGGCGAAAGCGGGACATCATCTGCTGTTGGGACATGGCAAGGCAGTGCAGGCGTTTCGCGCACAAGGGCTACCCAACGCCCGAATCGGTATCGTGACCAACCTCGGTCCGCAGCAACCTGCCAGCGACAGCCCCCAAGACCAGATGGTCGCCGCCTTGTGGCACAACTTCATCAATCGCTACTTCTTGGATCCCATCTTCCGCGGCGAGTACCCCGACACGGTGATTAACTTCATCGGCGAGTTCGCTCCCAAAGCAGCCCCCGATGATATGCGGATCATTCAAAGTCAAATCGACTTTCTGGGCGTGAACTACTACACGCGCAATGTACTTGCCTACGACGCGAGCGACCCCATCGGCTCGCGGACGGTGTTCCAAGAGGGCAAACTGCATACCGAAATGGGATGGGAAGTCTATCCCGAGGGCTTGTACGAAATACTCAAATGGGTTTACGAAGAGTACGGCGAGATACCGCTCTACATCACCGAGAATGGCGCGGCGTTCCCCGACACGCCTAACCCCCAAGGCGAGGTGGACGACCCGTTGCGCGTAGACTACATTCGCACGCACTTGGAACAGGCGCATCGCGCTATTCGGGAGGGGGTTCCGCTCAAGGGGTATTTCTACTGGTCGTTGATGGACAACTTCGAGTGGGCGTTTGGCTACAGCAAGCGGTTCGGGTTACTTTATGTAGATTTTGAGACCCAGAAGCGCACGATGAAGTCCAGCGGTCGCTGGTATGCCGAGTTTATCGCGGGGCAGAGGCGTTGAGATAGGCTCGTGCGGGGGGCAGACGCCGTCGGTTGAAACGAATTCTTCTAATCGCACTCCTAAACGGCTTCTGTTCGCGGGCGACTCTCAAACAGGAATCGGCTGGCTTCCCCTGAAAATTAATTCATGATGACACGGACGGCACTACTGATGGCAGGGATGATGTTGACCGCACAGATGGCTTTGGCGCAGCATCCGCGTCCCGATTTTGAACGCGCCCAGTGGCTATCGCTCAATGGCGTCTGGGAGTTCCAGTTCGACCCCCAGAATGTCGGCGTCGAGCAGAACTGGTATCTTCTGGCGCGCCCCTACGAACGCACGATTCGAGTGCCCTTCGCGTGGGAGAGCAAGCTAAGCGGTATTGGCGACACAAGCTACAAAGGCGTCGCGTGGTATCGACGCGAGTTCACCCTGCCGGAGTCGTGGCGAGGCAGGCGTATCTGGCTCTGCTTCGGTGCGGTAGACCACCATGCGACGGTGTGGGTCAACGGACAGCGTGTTGGCGAGCATGAAGGCGGCTATTCTGAGTTTCGGTTCGATATCACCCCATTCGTGCGTTATGAGCGCCCGAACACCCTTGTTGTGCGCGTGGAAGACTATACCGACCGCGAGACCCCTCTTGGCAAGCAAACGCCCGACTGGTACACCAGTGTCAGCGGCATCTGGCAAACCGTGTGGCTGGAGGCGACCGGCGAAGCGTGTATCCAGTACTTCAAAATCACGCCCCAAGCCGACGAGGCAGGCGTCCCCACAGGCGTCGTCGAATTCACCGTGGAGCTGGCGCGTGGGACGGTGCGCGAAGCCATGCAACTGGAACTGCGCGCGCGCCATCGCGCCTTCGAAACGCAACGCTTCGGCATATTAGAGCACGAGACCGGAAAAACTTTTCGGCTCATCTTGCAAAACCCACGCCTGTGGACGCCCGACAACCCGCATCTGTACGAATTCGAACTGCGCCTGCTTTCAGGAGATGGCAAGCGCGTGTATGACACCGTGCGAGGCTATTTTGGTGTGCGTACCGTGCGCTGGGGCAAGTACGGCGACGCTGACTATACCTATGTGCTCCTGAACGGCAAGCCGATGTACTTGCGCGGCGTCTTAGACCAGTCCTATAATCCCGATGGGCTTTATACCGCGCCCGACGATGCGTTTCTGAAGCGCGATATCGAGCTTGCCAAGCGCGCGGGCTTCAATATGCTCCGCATCCATATCAAAGCCGATGAACCGCGCAAACTGTACTGGGCGGACAAGCTGGGCATGCTCGTTCAGGCGGACATTCCTTGCTTTTTTACCCCGTCGGAACGCGCCCGACGCCTGTTTGAGAAGACCTTGCGCGACCAGATACGGCGCGATTTCAATCACCCAAGCATAATTATCTGGACGGTGTTCAACGAAGAGTGGGGCATCGGGCGACTGACCGCAGAGAACCGCGCACACCGCGTAGACTGGGTACTACAGATGTATCAACTTGCGAAGCAGTTGGACCCCACGCGCCTGGTGCAAGACAACACCGGCTGGGCGCATTTAGAGACCGACCTCAACTCGTTCCACTGGTACGGGCGCAGTGTGGACCTCTTTCGGCTGCAGTATCAGGCGGTGAATCGGATCGAAATCGGCGTCGGCAAAACTTGGAACTACATCGACGGGCGACGCAGTCGGGGCGAGCCATTCATTAATAACGAGTACGGCTACCTCGCCGCGTTGGACGGCGACGGCGACTGGTCGTGGGGCGGGCTTGCCGCCACGAACACCCTGCGCACTTTGGATAAGCTCGTGGGCTATGTCTACACGGAACTCACCGACATTGAGTGGGAACACAACGGCGTGTATAACTACGATCGCAGCCCAAAAGAGTACGGCTTCGAGTTCTGGGCGGAGCGGATGAGCGTGCGCGACCTGTTCGCAGAAGATTTTCTGGCGATTGACCTGCCCGCGATTAAGCGAGCGGCGCCGGGCGAAACGGTACAGGTTCCCATCCTGTTCAGTCACTATTCGGGTAGGTTTGTCGACCGTCCCTTCACGCTGTTCTATCGGCTGGACTATCTCGATGCGTTAGGCAATCATCGACGGGGGCAGGTGCAGCGTCAGGTGTTTGTGAACACGCCGCCGTACCGCCTCACGCCGCTGGTGGTAGCGAATGTGCCAATGCCTGACGAGCCGTGCTTGGCGACGCTGGTGGTGTGGGCGGAAGATTGGAACCGACGGCGTATCCACACGAACTATACGCAGTGGCTGGTGGGCATGGAGCAGCTGCCCGCGTTTGAACTCAAGCGGGAGCGCGTGGTGATACGCTTCAAGCCGACGGATTATGTCGCCAGCGAGTTCAACTTGCAGAGCAAACCCGACAAGCCCATTCCAGGCAAGCACTGGGCGCGTGGGCACGGCTATGTGGAATATGCCGTCTCCATCCCCGAGGGCGTGTCGTTGGGGGATGTGAAGCGTATTCGCGTGCGCTTGGAGGTCAGCGCGAAAGCGGGGCGCGAGAAGGTGGACTGGGCACAGCGCGTCCACCCCGACGACTACCCCCAAACGGACGGTAAGAAGTACCCTTCGCGGGTGATTGTGGAAATCGCAGGCGAGCGCGTTGCGACATGGGAACTGCCCGACGACCCTGCAGACGCGCGGGGAGTGCTGTCGCACTGGGCAGGCGTTGAGCGCGGTTCCTACGGCTACCTGATGGAGGCGACGCTGGAAATGACCCCTGTACTGCGGACGCGACTCCAACAAGACCGTCAGGTGCGCATTCGCCTGATTGTGCCTCCCGAACTGCCCGGCGGGATTGCCGTCTACGGCGCGTCGATGGGCTGCTATCCGATGGAGCCGACAGTGGTGTTGGAGTGAGCAGCACGAAACCGAAACCCCCCGAACTATTTCCCGCCCAGGGAACTTTTCTCCTGCGCCATCGTATAGATATATGCACAACGGTCTATGCACGAGCTTCCTGAGCGAAAGGCGATTCAAATCGCACGGGCGCTGGCGGATCCCACGCGCCTTAATATCTTACGCGCGTTATTACAGCACGAGGAACTCTCCTGTGGCGATTTGGCGGAGCAGTTCCCCGTGGCGCAGTCCACCGTCTCCCACCATCTTAACAGCCTCATGAACGCTGATTTGGTAGTGATGCGCAAGCAGGGGCAACACCACTACTTCCGCGCCCGTCGCGAGACACTCTGTGCCTTCGCTCGGTGGCTCGCAACATTGGAACAGACCGAATGCGATCCCAAAAACTCTAAGGAGGAGGGTTAACTATGGCTAAACGGTTCCGAACGCGCCTGATGGCGCATCTGGCGATTGTGGCGACGCTGGTCGGCTCTTTCCACTCTGTACAGGCACAACCTGTGACCTATCGGATTGACCCCGTTCACTCGTTTATTATCTTCCGCGTTAAGCACCTGAACACGGGCTTTGCCTATGGGCGGTTCAACTCCTTCGCGGGCACGATTGTCGTGGACGAGAAGAATCCCGCAAACAGCTCCATCGAGCTGGAGATCGATGCGAACAGTGTCGACACAGGCAACAGCCAGCGCGACGACCATCTGCGCAATCCCGACTTCTTCAACGCACGTCAGTTCCCCAAGATTACCTTCAAGAGCACGCGCGTGCGCAAGATAAACGACACCACCGTGGAGGTGCAGGGCAATCTGACGATGCGTGGCGTCACGCGCCCGATTACGGCGCGGGTGACTTTCACCGGCAAGGGACGCAATCCACGCGGTCAGGAGATTATCGGCTTCGAGACCACTTTCACCATTCGCCGGAGCCAGTTCAACATCAACTACGGACTGAACGGCGGGCTGGCGGATGAAGTGCGTGTGACCTTCGCCGTGGAGGGCATTCGTCAGTGAATGTAGTGATTGATAGCACGCTTACGGCGGGGCTGGCGGCACTGACAGCGGGTGTGTTTTGGCTGTTGGGCTGGCGGCTCCGCCGCGCCCAAGGGTGGCTTGCGCCGATGGGGGTGAGTCTGGGGTTCGCGGTATTGTATTGGCGCGTGCAGGGGCGTCCCGATTTTCCTCCATTAGATGCCACGCACTGGGCGTTTTGGCATGCGCTGTTCGCCTTGCCGTTGGGCTGGCTGGCGGGCATCGGCGCACCCTATCGCTGGGTGTGGGTTTGGGGCGCGCTGCTGGGTGTGTTGTGGTTGTTCGTGCTTCCGTTCTACCCGCTGCTGGGCGGATTCTGGAGCTATACGGCGGGCATGGCGTATATCCTGAGTTTTGCACTGGGAACCTGGTTGCTGATGACGCTCACGGCGCCGTTGGGCGATGAGCCGGGCATCGCAGTTCCGTTCCTGATTGCGACCTTAGGGGGCGTTAGCGCAGGGTTGCTTTTCTACGATGGCAAAATCGCCTCGGCGGCGCAGTTGGCAGGCACGCTGGGCGGGATGATGGGGGTCGGCGTCGTAGCGGCGCTCTTGCGTGGGTTTACGCTGGGGCGCGGCGCGGTGGCGCTGGCGATGTTTCTGTTTATGTTGCTCTGGACGCTTGCGTTTGGTTTTGCAGACTTAGCGCCGGGCACGCTGGTGTTGCTTTACCTCCTTGCGTTCACGCCGGCATTGCGCTTGCTGCCTCTTATGCAACGCCAGTCGCCAATCGTGCGGTTCGCCGTGCCGTTTCTGATCGTAGTGGTCATTGGCGGTGGTGCGGCATGGTTTGCCTATAGCGCCTACATGGCGCAGGGCGGCGGCTACAGTTATTGAGGGAGCGTCGCTCTGGGACGCCAGGCTCTGGCGCTGATGCCGAAAAGGCGTCTCTCTTCGGGCACACAGGTATACTTCAGGGCGTCTAAAATCTCTGGAGGCAACTATGATGCGAACTGTGGCGGTCTGGATCATTATCCTCGTGAGTTCGCTCTGCTTGGCGTTGGCGCAGACTGTGCGCGACGCCGTAAAACTGGCGAACGAAGGGAAAATACAGGAGGCTATTGAGGCGTTTGAGAAACTCTACCAGCGCGACGAGAACAACCCGACCGTCGTGAACTGGTTGGGATATCTGTATCTCAAGTCGGGGCGGTACGCCGAGGCGGTACCGATGCTGGAGCGCGCCACCCGCCTAACCCCCAACAGCGCGGAGGCGTGGAATAATCTCGGCAACGCCTACCTGCACACGAATCAAATAGATAAGTCCATCACTGCCTACGAACGCGCTCTTCGAAATAAGCCGAACGACGCGGACGCGCATTACAATTTGGGCAACCTGTACACCAAGACACGCCAATATCAGAAAGCGATTGAGCATTACCAGAAAGCAATCCAGTTGAACCCGCGCGATGCGAACGCGCACAACAATCTGGGCTACGCCTATCAGATGACCCTGCAAAATGCGCGTGCAGTGCAACACTACAAGCGTGCCACCGAGTTAGACCCGCGCAACCCTACTTTCCGCTATAACTACGCGCTCATCTTGGCGGCGCAGGGACAGTGGCAAGAGGCGGCGCGCAACTTGGAGCAGGTTATGCCGGAGATTCCCAACGAGGTCGGCGGCTGGCTCAAACTGGGCGAGGCGTACATGCGACTGCGCCAGCCTGATAAAGCCATTCAAGCCCTTCAAAAAGGCGTCGCGGCGAGCCCCGACAACCCGGACCTGCACTACAACCTTGGCGTGGCACACCTGCAGAAAGGCAACCTTGCCGCGGCGGCGAACGCCTTTGAAAACACGCTCAACTTGCGTCCAGATGACGCCGACGCACTGAACCAACTCGGCTTCGTGCAACTGCGTCAGGGACGCCTCGACGATGCAATCGCGAGCCTGCAGCGCGCTCTGGAACTTAACCCCCGCCTGACCACGGCGCGGCTCAATCTCGCTACGGCGAAGCGACGCAAAGGCGAGACCGACGAGGCGCTCCGACTCTATCAGCAAGTCCTCGCAACGGAGCCCAAGAATCAAGAAGCGCGCTTAGCTCTCGGCGATTTGATGCTGGAGAGGGGCGACCTGCGCGGCGCCGAAGCGCAGTATCGCGCCGTATTGAAAGAAAATGAGCGCGCCCACGCCGCGTGGAACAACCTCGGTATCGTTTTGATGCGCACGAACCGCGTGCAAGAGGCTATTCAGGCGTTGGAACGCGCCGTCGCGTTGAACCCCAATTCCGCGGTCTATTTGAACAATTTGGGCGCTGCTTACGAACGCGCAGGTCAGATTGCCAAGGCGCGCACCCGCTACGAGGAAGCCCTAAAGATAGACCCCAAGTTGGAAGATGCCCGTAAGAATTTGGAGCGCTTAAAGAATCGATAGCATGGCGACGGTTTTGATAGTTTACAACGCGTGCAAGCCCGAAGCGGCGCGTCGTGCGCAAGAGACCGCGCAGTGGCTACAGGCGGCGGGCTACGGGGTCGTGCTTGCCGACCAGCCAACGGCGTCTCGCTGGAGCCAGCCGCCTGACCCGAACCTCGCGCTGGTGATTACGCTCGGCGGGGATGGGACGCTGCTGACAGGAGCCGCCATCGCTGCGCCGGCAGGCGTGCCGTTGCTGGGGGTGCATATGGGTCGCTTCGGCTTCATCGCACAGGTGGTGCCCGATCAACTCATTGACGCGCTCCAGCGGTGGCAATCGGGCGACTATCAGGTACAGGAACGCCTTATGGCGCAAGCGCGCGTGGAGGGTGAAGTGCGTGTATCCTTTGCGCTGAACGAAATCACTCTGTTGCGCACCCCTACGGCGCCGATGCTCAACTTCACGATTCGCGTCAATGACCTTCTGCTCACGACTTATCCTGCCGATGGCTCGCTGGTCGCTACGCCGACCGGCTCGACCGCGTACGCGCTTTCGGTCGGTGCGCCGGTGGTGCATCCGCAAGCGGAGGTGCTTATCCTCGCGCCGATCTCGCCGCACACACTCGGCGCACGCCCGCTGGTACTGCCTCCAAACGCCCGCATCAGCATCGAGATACGCTGTGAAGCCACGAACGAACCGAACGCCCAAGCCATCATGACCACCGATGGCAGACGCCACCAGACGCTTGGCATGGGGCAAATCGTGCATATCACGACGGCACCCTTCCGCACCAAGCTCTTGTCGTTTAATGAGGGGGAATTCTTCGAGAAACTGCGCGACCGGCTGCTGTGGGGCGCGCGCGTGAACGAATAGTTAGAAAGTTCGGCAGGGATATCCGAGCATGTGGCGTAATACCAGCTCGGAGGAAGCCTATGCGATTGCTCAAACCGCTTTTGGCATGCGTTAGCTTCGTCGTGGTTTGGCAGCTCGGGTGGACGCAAATAGAGGCGATTGAGGCACCTGTACCGAGCCTGAACCCTCAGGAGATTACTGAACCATTTGTGCCGGGTGAACTCGTGGTCGGCTTAGACCACGGCGAACTGGCGTTGCCCCTTCAGGCAATGGAGATGGTGGGAACCCTCGTCGCTCAGAACCCGCCCATCAACGCCTATGTAGTGCGCCTTGCACCGGGGATCTCGATGGAAAGCGCTGGTGAGTTTTTACGCGCGTTGCCTGGCGTACGCTATGTGGAACCGAATTACCTTGCGTTCGCCTTCGCCACGCCGAACGACCCCAGCTACGGACAGCAGTACGGATTGGCGCGGATTCAAGCAAACCTCGCATGGGACATCTGGCGACCCCAACGCAGGGTCTACATCGCAGTTATCGATACAGGCATCGATTCGAATCACCCCGACCTAACGAATAAGATGCGTCGGCATAGCAACGGCGCGGTATACGGATACAACACTTTGAACAACACTACCAACGCGCTGGATGACAACGGACACGGCACACACTGCGCGGGCATCGCTGCTGCAGAGATCAATAACGGCATCGGCATCGCGGGGGTGGCGGCGTGGAACCCGGCAGTCGCAAATGCGAACAGCTATGTGCAGCTGATGCCTGTCAAGGTACTCAGCTCCAGCGGTTCGGGCAGTTTAGACGCGGTCGCGCGAGGGATTACCTGGGCTGCGGACAACGGCGCTCATATTTTGAGCTTGAGTCTGGGCGCAGGTTCTGGGGCGCAACAACTTCAAGACGCCGTGAACTATGCGTGGAACCGCGGTTGTCTGGTGGTGGTAGCTGCAGGTAATGGCGGCAGTTCCGCGCCGCAGTATCCCGCCTACTACACCAACAGCATTGCGGTCGCCGCGACCGACTCTGCTGACATGCTGGCAAGCTTTTCTCAATACGGTTCGTGGGTAGACATCGCCGCGCCGGGTGTGAGCATTCTGTCCACCTATCCGAGTAATGGTTACCAGTCGCTGAGCGGCACCTCGATGGCGTGTCCCCATGTCGCGGGTGCAGCAGCACTGCTCTGGTCGCACAATCCGAGTTTGACCAACGCCCAGCTGCGCAGCGCGCTGGAAACCAATGTCGATCCCTACCAGCCCTACAATGGACGTACCCTTGCTCAAAGCGCAGGGCGACTGAATGTCTATCGCGCGCTGCAGGCAGTCGGCGGCGGGGGACCGACGCAGCCCAGCCTGCACACACTGAGCCTAAATCCCACCAGCGTCGTGGGCGGCGACAGCGCGACGGGAACCGTAACGCTCACCGCAGCCGCACCTTCAGGCGGATTCGTGGTGAACCTTAGCAGTAGCAATCCCAGCGTCGCCTCCGTGCCGAGCAGCGTGACCGTGCCTGCAGGAGCCACCAGCGCGAACTTCACCGTCTCTACCGCAACTGTCTCCTCCAGCACGAGCGTCACCATCACCGCCTCCGCAGGGGGCGTCTCGCGCACGACGACCATGACCGTGAACCCGCCTTCCAGTAGCGTCTCCCTGCAATCGCTCACTATCAGTCCGACATCGGTGTGGGGAGGCAGCAGTGCGACAGGAACGGTACGGCTGAGCGGTCCTGCACCCGCGGGCGGCGTCACGGTGCAGCTGCGCAGCAGCTCCAGCCGCGCCACCGTGCCCAGCACGGTGACGGTTCCCGCGGGAGCGACCAGTGCAAGCTTCACAATCCGCACGACCTCCGCCTTTTCCATCACAACCGTCACGATTACGGCAACTTACAACGGCGTTGCCCATTCTGCACAGTTAACCGTGTGGTTCTGAACTGCTCGGCATCGTTTCCCTATTGGGGAGATCCCAACCCCTCCCCTCTCCCAGAGGGAGAGGGGTTAGGGGTGACGGCAAACAGCGCACACTCGTTGCCCCATGCTGGGAGAGGGGGCAAGGGTTGAGGGCAAACCCATAGGGTACACTTAACCCACGGAGGTTGGTTATGTCCATCAAGGAACAGCTGATTGAGGGTCTGAATACGGACTTGGCGAACGAGTATCAGGCGATTATCACCTACATCACCTATGGCGCGACGGTGACGGGCATCCACCGCGAGGAGATGAAAGAGTTTTTCATGCGTGAGGTTCCCGACGAGCTGCGCCATGCAGAGTACTTGGCGAATAAAATCGCTGCGTTAGGTGGAACGCCGATTACCACGCCCGTCGCCGTACCGCCCGCGAGCGACCTGAAACAGATGCTGCAGAATGTGCTTCGCGCAGAAGAGGAGACGATTGCCCGCTACATACAACGCCGTCAACAAGCGGAGCAGATGGGCGATTTCGGCTTGGTGAACGACCTGGAGGACATCATCTCGGACGAGACCAAACACAAAGAGGCAATAGAGATGATCCTGCGCGGGTTGTAGGCAGGGTAGATGACGGTTCCTGATTACGCCGAATACCTTGCTATAACGCAGCAGGGGCGTTTGACTCCTGTCTATCGGGTTGCGCTCGCGGATTGGGAGACGCCCGTTTCGGCGTTCTATAAAGCAGCGTCGCGCGAACCGTATGCTTTCCTGCTGGAGAGTGTCTCAGGCGGCGAGCAGATTGCACGCTATTCCTACATTGGCTTTGCCCCAACGCTGATTTTGCGCACGAAGGGGAAAGTCGCTCGTGTGTGGGAACGCGACTCGGGGTGGCGCCGTTTCGAGATACCGTCGCATCAGACCCCGCTGGACATCGCGCGCGCTTTACTGAGACGCTATCCGTACCAGGCGTCGCCGCACCTGCCGCGCTTCACAGGGGGGCTGGTGGGGTACCTGAGCTATGACCTCGTGCGCTTTTTCGAACATTTGCCCAACGCCCCGCACGACGACCTCCATGCCGACGATTGTTGCTTGATTGCGCCCGAAGTGCTGCTGATTTTTGACCATGTCCAGCACACGATTACTGTGCTGACGAATCCCGCGCCGAGTGCGAATCCACGAACCGCTTATCAGGATGCGCTGGCGCGTATTGAGGAGACATTACAGCGCTTGCGCACGCCGCTGCCCCCACCGCCGCGCTACGAAGACCCGCATTTCAAGCTCCGCCCCCAGCCCAATATCACGCGCGAGGCGTTCGAGGACGCCGTACGCAAGACGGTGGAGTATATCCGCGCAGGCGACTGCATTCAGGTAGTGCTGTCGCAGCGGTTTAGCCAGCCGATTACCGCGCCGCCGTTGTCCCTCTATCGCGCTCTACGCAGTATCAACCCGTCGCCTTATATGTTTTATCTGCAGTTTGACGACACGACGCTGATTGGCGCGTCGCCGGAGGTGCTGGCGACCGTAGAAGACAGTAAAGCCATCACGCGCCCGATTGCGGGCACGCGCCCACGCGGCAAAACGCCCGATGAAGACGCCCGCCTTGCGCAGGAGCTGCTCGCTGACCCGAAGGAACGCGCCGAACATATTATGCTGGTGGACTTGGGGCGCAACGACATCGGGCGCGTGAGCCTCTACGGCACGGTGCAGACCACCGATCTGATGGTCATTGAGCGCTACTCGCATGTGATGCATATCGTGTCGGAGGTGCAGGGGCAGTTGCGCCCGGATGCGGATGCGTTTGATGTGCTACGGGCGTGTTTCCCTGCGGGCACGGTTTCCGGCGCGCCGAAAGTCCGCGCGATGGAGATTATCGACGAACTGGAGCCGACCCAGCGCGGACCGTACGCAGGCGCCGTCGGCTACTTCAGCTACACGAACGAGATGGACGCCTGCATCACGATTCGCACGATCTTCGTCAAGGACGGCGTCGCGCATGTGCAAGCAGGTGCGGGGATTGTGGCGGATTCGGTCCCCGAACGCGAGTACGAGGAGTGCCTCAATAAAGCCCGCGCCGCCCTGAGCGCCATCGAGCGGGCACATCGGGGGCTGGAGTAGCCTACCTGCAGGCAATTACGAGGGAGCCTCTCCCCCAATCAGCCCCTCCACGAAAGCGTCTGGATCAAACGGCGCTATCTGGTCGGCTTTCTCCCCTAAGCCGACCAGTTTGATGGGAATGCCCAGCTCCTTGCGGATGGTGAGGATTGCCCCCCCACGGCTGGTGCTGTCCAGTTTGGTCAGGATGATTCCTGTGAGGGGCAACGCGCGGGCGAACTCCTCCGCCTGACGAATCGCGTTCTGCCCTGCGACCGCGTCCAGCACGAGCAGCACTTCGTCGGGCGGGCGTTCCAACGCCTTCTCGGCGACGCGGTAGATTTTTTTGAGCTCTTCCATCAATCGGGCGTGTGTATGCTGGCGCCCTGCGGTGTCGACCAGCACGAAATCGATTCTCCGTGCGCGTGCCGCTTGGATTGCATCGAACACCACCGCCGACGGGTCTGCGCCCTCTTTGTGTTTCACAAGATCGCAGTTCAATCGTTCCGCCCAGATTTGGAGTTGGTCGATGGCGGCGGCGCGGAAGGTGTCGCCTGCCGCCAGCAACACGCGCTTGCCTTGACGCTGGAGCCTATGTGCCATTTTCGCGATGCTGGTCGTCTTGCCCACGCCGTTCACACCCACGAACAAGTATACCGTCGGGGGCGTTGCGCTCTCCGTCAGCGATGTCGGCTCGCCCAGCCAGTCCTTCAGCAACCGGCGCAAACACGCGCGTACATCCGCTTCCTCACGCAGGCGTTGGGCTTTCGCCTCGGCACGCAGCGTGTCCAAAATCTCATGCACGGCGTTCACATTCATATCAGCGGTAATCAGCGTCTCTTCCAGTTCCTCCAGCAGTTCCTCATCGACGCCGCGCCGCGTGAACACTTGTCCCACTTTATTGAGCCAATCCTTGAAAATTCCCAGTCGCATCGGGGGAATTGTACCCGCGCTGACGGGTTTGGTTATCCCAGATGCGTTCGCAACCACTCCGCGGTTTGCCGAATCAGGGTCTGTTCGGTGTCGGGTTGGGTAAAAGTGTGGTCTGCGCCTTCGATGATGCGGAACTCGAAGCGTTGGGCACTCACGAAGGCGCGTTCGTAGGCGCGTCCCTCGTCAGGCGGAACCGCTTGGTCTGCGGAGCCATGCAGAATCAGGACGCTGCCTCTGTAAGCGCGCACGCTTTCCAGCGGTTTGAGCTCGGGCAGCTCGCGATAGAAGTTGACCCCCACCAAAAAGCCGCCTCGGTTCTGGGGCTTATCGGGCACACCTGTGGGGGGCATC